>JAYVCG010000701.1:0-2665 GCA_043750075.1 Acetobacteraceae bacterium
CCGTGGCCGACCCACTCAAGCCGACCGGGTTCTGGAGTTACACGAGTTCCGACGACAAGCACTCGGACGGGCATCTGAGCCAGTTGCGGCGCCCCGGCCTGGCACACGGGCACCGGCCCGCGGCGAAACGTCCGGCGGTGTGCGAACCGGGAATCCAGAGGGCGAAGCCCTTTGGTCGTATTTTTTCGCTTATCACATCACCCGTGATATGATACTGTTCGTGGCGTGAGATGTGTTCTCGATACCAATGTCTTGGTCGCGGCCATGCGGAGCCCGCGTGGGGCGTCAGCCTTTCTCCTGATGGCGGCGCGGCGGGGCCAGATCACGATCCTCGCCAATGTCGCGCTGGCCCTGGAATATGAGGCCACCTGTCCGCGGCTGGAACACGTGGCCGCCTCCGGTCTCAGCCCAGGGGAGGCTGAAATCTTCGTGGACGCCGTGATCGCGATGGCCGAACCGGTGGAGAGCCATTTCATCTGGCGCCCCCGACTCCGCGATCCGGGCGATGAACTGGTTGGTATCAGTCCGCGAAACGCCGGATCGCCTCCGGGTCGAAGCTGAACCCCCAGCCGGGCCGGTCCGGCACGATGGCGTGGCCGTCGCTGTCCAGTGCGATGCGCTCCCGGTAGAGACTCTCGAACCAGGGCATGTATTCCAGATAGTACCCGCCGGGCAGTGAGGCGAGCAGCGGCAGGCTCATTTCCGGGAACAGATGCGAGGCGCAGGGAATGTGAAACGCCTCGCACAGATGTGCCGCTTTCAGGAACTCGGACGGCCCGCCCATGCGTTGCAGATCGGGCATCATCACGTCGGCGGCGCCCGCCTGGAGCATCGCGAGCACGCCGCGGTGCGTGTAGACCGTCTCACCCGAGGCGATGGGCGTGTCGAGCGCGGCCCTGATCCGGGCCTCGCCTTCGTGGTCGTGGCAGATCACTGGTTCCTCGAACCAGGTCAGGTTCAGGGGTTCCATCATGCGGCCGATGCGGATCGCCTGTTTCACGGTCATTTGTTGATTGGCATCGACCATCAGGGCGATGTCCGGACCGACGGCCTCCCGCACGGCGGCGACTCGCGCGACCATGCGTTCGGGATCGGTGGGGCCGACGCGGGTTTTCATGGCGCGGAAGCCGCGCTCGACGAACGATCGCGCCTCCTTCTGTAGCTCATCGATGGACGAACCCAGCCAGAGGCCGCCGCTGGCGTAGGTGGGAACAGAGGGGCGGCAGGCGCCAAGCAGATGCGCCACGTTCAGGCCCGCCGCCTTGCCGCGCAAATCCCACAGCGCGTTGTCGATCGCGGCCAGGCCGACGATGGACACTCCCTCGTACCCCAGGAAATTCAGCTCTTTCCACGCCCGCGCGTTGAGCGTGCCGCCCATGCGCGGGTCGAGGCCGATCACGAGGTCTTCCAACTGGCGGACCATGTCATGGATCACGCTCAGGCGGCGGTTGTTGATGGAGAGCACCAGACCCTCGCCGGTCAGGCCCTCATCCGTGTCGAGGAAGGTCAGGACACAATCGGCCGAGCGGATCGTGCCGAGAATCGCGGTCACGATGGGCGGGTCGATGGGTAAATGGACAACTCGCGTGCGCAGGCGGGTGATCTTCATGGGTTCCTCCGTCGGGCGAAGCCTCGCACGGCGCGCGCGGCGGGCACAGGGGCGGCCACAGAGGCGGGGAGAGGCGCGAAACCAGACACCAACATTCCGTTGCGCATTTGGAATTAGGCACCATATCTTCTTTGGCGCGTTGTCTCGACATGCGGTCACGGTTCGCGTGTGTTTGTTCCTTTGGTGGCCCATGCCGCGAACGATATTGCCGTGAACAGGAATCATGGTGCCGAAAACAGGAGAGAAGATGCGGGCGATCTGTCTGGCGGCGGTCCTGATCCCGATCTTGTCCGGCGTGACGGCGGCCCAGACGGGGGGTCAGACGGCGGCCCAGACGGGGACACAACGGGGACGGGAGCAACAATGGGCGTGGTGCCGGGGTGAGGATCCCTCGCTGTTGATCCGCGCCTGCACGGCGTTGCTCCGCCCAGGGCGGGAAACGCCTGATGGCAGGGCGCGGGCTTTTTTCAACCGGGGCCGTGCCTGGTCGGATCAGGGTCAGTACGACAAGGCGATCCAGGATTTCGATCAGGCCATCAAACTCGATCCCCATTACCCCGATGCCTTCAACAACCGGGGCATCGCCCATGGCGGCAAGGGGGAACAGGAAAAGGCGATCCAGGATTTCGACGAGGCCATCCGGCTCGACCCCAACCATGCCATCGCCCTGTACAACCGTGGCACCACCCTTCGCGCACTGGGCCGCATGACAGAGGCGGAAGCGGATTTCGCCAGGGCCAGGCAGGCGGGTCCGCGCCTGACGGCGCCCAAGGAATGATCCTGGTCAGGACCGGCCTTTCTGGAAGTCCCCGCCCCTGTTCAAACCCGCGCCGCTTCCCTGGTCACAAAACCCCGGCCATCCTCTCAACGCGGATTTCCAGAGATTTGAAAGCATTGTATGCCTGAACCGCGGCAAACACCGGATGCATGGTCCCGGACCACCATCATCCCCCAACCGAAAGACCACCCGTGAAACCGTATCGCACCGACATCGCCTGGAGTTCCCCCGACTCGATCACCGTGTTCGGCCGCAGCCTGCCCGACGAAATCCTCGGC
>JAYVCG010000702.1:0-4191 GCA_043750075.1 Acetobacteraceae bacterium
AACAACGAAAGGTCGATCACATCGCCCATCCGGTTATAGCCGATGTCTCCCGGATGCAGATGATCGCCGTTGTCGTAGACGGGCAGCATCCGCGCGGGATGATCCGGATCGCGCAGTTCCTTGTCGAAGTCGATCACCGCGTGGAACGCGCCCGCGGTGCGCATCCATTCATTGACCGCCAGCCGTTTCGCCTCTCCCTCCGGCGTCCAGGCGCCCAGCATGAAGGTTTCGTTCTCGAAAGGGGTGAGGGTGCCGCCGAACAGTTTTATGCCGCGCGCGCGGGCCCGCAGCGTCATTTGGTTGAGGCCATGGATCAGATCATCGGCGGTGACGGCTTCTTCTTTCAGGCCGCGGCGGTTGCGGATGTCGTTGATGCCGAGCACGACGATCGCATGGGTCACGCCCGGTTGTGTCAGCACGTCGCGGTCGAAGCGGCGCACGCCGCTGTCTCCACGAATGTCATGACAAACGCGGTTGCCGCCGAGGCCCTGGTTCATTACTCCGAACATTTTGCCGCCGCGGGCGATGAGGCGGCGGGCCAGTTGATCCGGCCAGCGGCAGAAGGCGTCGTGGGTTGAGATGTTGCCATCGGTGATCGAATCGCCGAGTGCGACGATTCCGCCCGTGCCGGGCGGGGTCAGCACGTCGATGCCACTGAGAAAAAACCAATCATCGATGACCCGGCTGGCGTGCATGATTTCCATGCCGGTGAAATCGCCCGGTGGCGAGAGGTAATTGAACTGGCGGGCGTAGCGGCCGGTGATGCCGAAGCTGGCGGGGAGGTCGTTGGGGATGTGGATGCTGACCGCCAGATCCTCCAGGGGGGCTACTTCCAGCGCGATTGGATCGCTGATCGCGAAGGCGCCCGCCGGGATTTTCACGGAGTGCGCGCCGTTGAAGGTCACGATCCGGTCTGTATCCGGAATGATCCCCGCGCCCGCGCCGCGTTTGGCGACACGGGTGGAGGCGATGGTCAGGTCTCCGGTGCCGGCGGCGTTGGACAGGCGCACGCGGATGGTGTCGCCGCCGATGCTGACGCGGGGGAACATGCGGATGGTGGGGCTGCTGAGGGCCACGCCGTCGGCGGGTGCGGGGGTGGCGCTCCAGGTGCCGGTCCAGTGGGATGTCATGGGTTGCCTCCGGTTTTCGTCAGCGAAGGCGAAGCCTGGGGCGCCGTCAAGGCGTGGGGGGTCCGGGGGCAACGCCCCGGACGGGTTTCAGGGCAGAGCCCTGACCTTTCAACACCAGGCCCTGACCTTGACGCCCCCGCCAGAAATGCGCACGCACAGCCACGAGACGGGGCAAGAGCATCATGGCACAGGACAAATGGCAATTCTGGATCGACCGTGGCGGCACCTTCACCGACATCGTCGCACGGGCCCCCGATGGCACGCTGTCCACCCATAAACTGCTGTCGGAAAACCCCGGCCGCTACCCCGACGCCGCCCTGGCCGGCATCCGCGCGGTGCTTGGCGTGCCCCCGGACCAGCCCATCCCGGCGGGCCTGATCGACGCGGTGAAAATGGGCACCACCGTCGCCACCAACGCGCTGCTGGAGCGCAAGGGCGACCGCACCCTGCTCATCGTCAACAAGGGCTTCGGCGATGCGTTGCGCATTGGCAACCAGGCCCGGCCGCGGCTGTTCGACCTCGCCATCACCCTGCCCGCGATGCTCCACGAACGGGTCGTGGAAATCGGCGGGCGGGTCGATGTCCACGGCGCCGAAATTGAACCGCTCGACGAACACGCCGCGCGCGAGGCCTTCGCCAGGGCCCATGCGGACGGCATCGGCGCCTGCGCCATCGTGCTGATGCACGCCTGGAAATACCCGGCGCACGAACAACGCCTCGCGGAACTGGCGCGCGAGGCCGGATTGAAACAGGTCTCGGCCAGCCACGCGGTCAGCCCGTTGTTGCGCCTGATACCACGCGGCGACACGACGGTGGTGGATGCCTATTTGTCTCCCATTTTGCGCCGCTACGTGGACCAGGTGGCCGCCGAACTTGGCGGCACGCGGCTTTACTTCATGCAGTCCAATGGCGGCCTCGCCGAGGCGGGCGGCTTTCAGGGCAAGGACGCCATCCTGTCCGGCCCGGCGGGGGGCATCGTGGGGGCGGCGCGCACGGCGGAGCGCGCGGGCTTCGACCGCATCATCGGCTTCGACATGGGCGGCACCTCGACCGACGTGGCGCTGTACGCCGGGGGGTTCGAGCGCGCTTTTGAAACGGCGGTCGCCGGGGTGCGCATCCGCGCGCCGATGATGGCGATCAACACGGTGGCGGCGGGCGGCGGCTCGATCCTGCGTTTCGACGGGGCGCGGATGCGGGTTGGCCCGGACTCGGCGGGGGCCGATCCCGGACCGGCCTGTTACCGGCGCGGCGGGCCGCTGACCGTCACCGACGCCAATGTGCTCGTGGGCAAGATCCATCCCGCGCATTTCCCGGCGATCTTCGGCCCCAATGGCGACGAACCGCTCGACGCCGCCGTGGTGGAGAGAAAGTTCGCTGACCTGGCCAGCGAAATCTCCCGCGCCACCGGCGAGGCGCGCAAAGCCCAGGATGTCGCGGAGGGATTTTTGCGGATCGCCGTGGCCAACATGGCGAACGCGATCAAGCAGGTCTCCGTGCAAAAAGGCCATGATGTGACGCATTTCGCCCTGCAATGCTTCGGCGGCGCGGGCGGGCAGCACGCCTGCATGGTCGCCGACGCTCTGGGCATGGAGACGGTGTTCATCCATCCGCACGCGGGCGTGCTGTCCGCCTATGGCATGGGCCTCGCCGATCAGGCGGCGCTGCGCGAACAGGCGGTGGAGAAAACCTTCGGCCCAGAACTGATGCCAGAACTGGAAGATCTCGCCACGCGGCTCGCGGATCGCGCCCGCGCCGCGCTGCGGGACCAGGGCGCCGAGCCCGCGCTGATCGAGCACACCGCCACCATCCATCTGCGCTACGCCGGGACCGAGGCCGCGTTGCCGGTGCCGTTGCGCGATTCCGCCACGGTGACACACGCTTTCACCGAAGCGCACCGGCTTCGTTTCGGTTTCGCGACACCGGAACGCCCGCTGATCGTCGAACAACTCTCGGTCGAGGCCACCGCCCGCGGCGACACCGTGCGCGAAACGACCCTCCCCGCGCGCGTCACCGGCACGCCGGAACCCGTGGACCAGGTGACGCTGTTCACCCTCGGCCAGTCCCGCGTGGCGCCGGTGTTCGAGCGCACCGCGTTGCGCGCGGGCGACACCCTGCCCGGTCCCGCCCTGATCCGCGAAGCCAACGCCACCACCATCATCGAACCCGGCTGGGCCGCCGAGGTCACGGCGCTGAACCACATGATCCTGCGCCGGATCGAAGCCTTGCCGGAACGCGTGCCCGCCGGCAGCGCGCGGCCCGATCCGGTGCTGCTGGAACTGTTCAACAACCTGTTCATGAGTGTCGCGGAACAAACCGGCGCGGTCTTGCAAAATACCTCCCTTTCCGTCAACATCAAGGAGCGTCTCGATTTTTCCTGCGCCATCTTCGACGCCACGGGCGGGCTGGTGGCCAACGCGCCGCACGTCCCGGTGCATCTCGGCGCCATGGGCGAGAGCGTGCGGACCGTGCTGCGCGACCGCGGCGCGACGCTGAAACCCGGCGATGTCGTGGCGCTGAACAACCCCTTCAACGGCGGCACGCATCTGCCCGATGTCACCGTCATTACCCCGGTTTTCGACACCGCAGGCAAGGAAATTTTGTTCTTCGTCGGCAACCGCGGCCATCACGCCGACATTGGCGGGATCACCCCCGGCTCGACGCCGCCCCTGTCGCGGACATTGGAAGAAGAAGGCGTCATCATCAACGATTTCCTGCTCGTCGATGGCGGCACGCTGCGCGAGGCGCCGTTCCGGGCGTTGCTGGCATCCGCGAAATATCCCGCGCGCAGCCCGGATGTGAATGTCGCCGACATCAAGGCGCAGATCGCGGCCAATGAAAAAGGCGTTCAGGAACTGCGCGCGGTGGTCGCTCAGTTCGGCTGGGAAACGGTCAGCGCCTACATGCGCCACGTCATGGACAACGCCGAGGAATCGGTCCGCCGCGTCCTCGGCCGCATCGGCGGCGGTTCCTTCGATTACCGCATGGACAACGGCAAATTGTTGCGCGTGGCGATCCATGTCGATCGCGCCAGCCGGACCGCCGTGGTCGATTTCACCGGCAC
>JAYVCG010000703.1:0-11139 GCA_043750075.1 Acetobacteraceae bacterium
CCGCCACAGCGGCTGGCCGGAGGCTTTGCCGGCGATGTCCCACAGCGCGATGTCCAGCGCCGAGAGGGCGAACACATGCGGGCCGTTGCGGCCAAAGCCGTGGAACGCCTTGCTCAGGCGCAGCCGGGTGCCCGCGATGTCGCGCGCGTCCTGGCCCAGGAGGGCGGGGGCGAGCTGGGTGTTCAGCACCGCCATGGTGGTGGCCGCGGCGGCGTGGCCAAATGCCTCACCCCAGCCTTCGAGCCCCTGATCGGTGACGACCCGCAGCCAGACCGAGTTCATGGTCTGCCAGTTCAGCCCGCCCATGACGGCGGGTTGTCCGCCCATGTCGAAGGGAATGCGGGTCCAGTAGGTCTCGACGGCGGTGATTTTCATGGCGCGTTTCCGGTTGGTGCGGCTGGGGGAGAACCTAACGTGTACATCCGTATTGCGATATAGGCTATTATACCTTGACGCGGAGAGGGAGTTCAGACGAATTTCCTCAAACGCGGCCCATCCGCGCTTTTTGGGAGAACATATTTTGAACGCATCGTTAAAATCATGGATTGGCCAGGTGACGACCGGTCAGGGTGTGATGGTGCTGGTGCCGGCCGTTCTGGCGGCCATGACGGGTACCGTGAGTTGGGAAACCGCCTTTCCTCTGCTGGTCGCGGGTGTGGTGGGGCTGATCTGGCCGGAGAACACCGCGATGAAGACCGCCGCGCGGGAAGCGGCTGAGGATGTGGGGAGCATGATGAAGGCGTATCGGGGGACGGGTAGTGTGAGCGTGCCGGGAGCGGCGGGCGGGATGTAAAGCCGGGGCCTCACCCCAAACCCCACCAAGGGCGCCCGTGTCTCATCCTCCACGCATGGATGGTTTCCAAAGGCGAGCCTTTGGCGGGTGGTCCAGGAGGGCAGCGCCCTCCTGGCGGGTTTCAGGGCGGCGCCCTGACACTTCTTGTGTTTCAGCACATTGAAAACCGCGCCAGGTTATGCCTGATACCCCTCACGCATCCTCACGGTTCCCGGCCGCCCTCATGTCCCTCCTCGTTCTTTCCGGCATCACCATCCGCCTCGGTGGCCGCACCTTGATGGACGGAGCCGATCTCACGATCGACCCCGGCCGGCGCATTGGCCTCGTCGGCCGCAACGGCGCGGGCAAATCGACGCTGTTACGCGCCATCATGGGCGACCTCGCGCTCGACGGCGGCGACATGCGCCTCGCCCGCGACGCCCGCATCGCCACTGTCCGGCAGGAGGCGCCGGAAGGCCCGGCCAGCCTGCTCGACACGGTGCTGGAGGGCGACCCCGAACGCCTCTCCCTGCTCACCGAATCGGAACACGCCGATCCGCTGCGCCTCGCGGAAATCCACGAACGCCTGCGCGCCATCGGCGCCGATGGCGCCCCCGCCCGCGCCGCCGTCATCCTCGCGGGTCTGGGCTTTGATGAGGCGGCGCAGGCGCGGCCCGTGTCGTCGTTCTCGGGCGGCTGGCGGATGCGCGTGGCGCTGGCGACGGCGCTGTTCGCCAATCCCGATCTGCTGCTGCTGGACGAGCCCACCAACCATCTCGACCTGGAAGCGACGTTGTGGCTGGAAACCTGGCTCGCCCGCTTTCCTGGCGCGGCGCTGGTGGTATCGCACGACCGGGGCTTGCTCGACCGGGCGGTGGAGGCCATCGCGCATCTCGACAAGGGAAAAATATCCCTGACGCCGGGCGGGTTCGACGAGTTCGTTCGTATCCGCACGGAGAAAGCCCTGCAACAGTCGCGCGCGGTGGAACGCATCACGGCGGAACGCGCGCACATACAGTCCTTTATCGACCGCTTCCGCTACAAGGCCAGCAAAGCGCGGCAGGCCCAGGCGCGGATCAAGGCGCTGGCGCGGTTGCCGCAGATCGAGAACGTGATTGAGGACACGCCCACCCGCTTCGCCTTTCCGGCGCCGGCCCGGATCGCACCGCCGATCCTGGTGCTGGACCATGCCGATGCCGGTTACGATGGTGTGCCAGTGCTGCGCGATCTTTCCCTGACCGTGGACATGGACGATCGCATCGCGCTTTTGGGCGCCAACGGCAATGGTAAGTCCACCCTGGCGAAACTGCTGGCCGGACGGCTCACGCCATTGCGTGGCGAGATGCGGCGCGGACCGAAGCTGCGGGTCGGTTACTTCGCGCAACACCAGACCGATGAACTGATACTGGACGAAACCCCGGTCGATCACATGGCCCTTGCCTTGCCGCGGGCGACGGAGACCGTGGTGCGCTCGCAACTCGCCCGTTTCGGACTGGACGCGGACCGCGCGAGCACGCCGGTGGCGCATTTGTCTGGCGGGGAGAAAGCCAGATTGTTACTGGCGCTGGCCACACGGGACGCGCCGCAATTGTTAATTCTTGATGAACCAACGAATCATCTCGACATTGACGCGCGTGAAGCGTTGGTGAAAGCATTGGCGGACTTTGAAGGGGCGGTCTTGCTGATCACCCACGATCCGCATCTGGTCGAACTTGTCGCCGACCGTTTATGGCTTGTTGCTGATGGCACGGTGCGCCCTTTCGATGGCGACCTTGATGAGTATCGCGTGTTGCTGGCGGAACGGGCAAAACCCGCGGCCAAAGTGGAGGGAGTGGCGCGTAAAGACGACCGGCGCGACCGCGCGGCGGCGCGGGTGGCTCTGGCGCCGTTACGCAAGCAGGCGAAAGACGCTGAGACGTTGCTCACCAAACTGACGGCGGAGCGCGCGGCGATCGAGGCGAAACTCGCTGATCCCGCCTTGTACGCACCGGGCCGGGCGCGAGAGGTCACGGCGGCGAACACTCGTCTCGCGGCGATCCGGCGTGAGGCGGGGGCGGCCGAGGCGGTCTGGCTGGAGGCGGAAGAAGCGCTGGAAGCCGCGCCGTGAGGGGCGGCCACGGGATGTTTTGCTGCTTTTTCGTCCAGGGCGGCTGAAAAATCCGCGTGAAGCAAGAAAATGTGAGAGAATCATAAGCAAGGGCTTGCAGCCAGGGGACGAATCGGATACGGAGTCAACCTCCCGCATGACGGGAGACCGCTCCGAACAGTTCAGCCATTTTGCTTTTTGACCTGCCAGGCGGCGGTGTTTACCCCATCCGCGCATGTGGATCAGAACTTCGATTGGTGACGGCCACGACGACCATGATAGGCGACATGTCGGTTTTTCTTTCGCGCGCAGTCATTCTTGTCCGCGGTCGAAACCCGTTCGCGGCCGCGCCTGTCTCATTGATGCTCGCGAACGGAGGCCAGACATGCTGTTCCATGCCATATGACTTCAAAATCTGACCGGGTGACCCATTGTCTGACCAACTGAAACCGCGTGCGGAACAAGGTCAAAGAATGACCCTTCCCCAGGAACAACCCCCATCGCCCCCCATGGATGACGCCGAAACGCAAATGCGCCGCGCCCTGGGCTTGTTCGGCGACACGCCGAGAAGCCGTCCAGATACCGAACGATCCGATTCTGGGCAGCGGACGGGCAATTTCATGCAAAGCGGCGCGCACAGGCGGCGCTTCGTCCAGGATGGCGAAGTGCCCGTCACCGTCGTGCGGCGCGATGCCTCTGAACCCCCGGCCGCGGGCACGCCGGCCGCGGGTCCCTCTTACAGCCGTCTGCACAGGGTCGAAGCCGCGCTGCAGGCCGAGGCCACCGCGCGCGACCGCGCCGAGCGCGCCTTGCATGAAGCCCAGGCGATGGTGCAGGCGCTGCAAACAAAAATCGGTCATAACGAACTCGCGAAGAATGAGGCCATCGCGGCCGCGAAGCGCGACCGGGAGGCGGTTGTTGTTTTACGCGAGCAAATCATCGCCGGGACCGAACGTCTTCAGGAACTTGAGGAAAATGCCACCGCGGCCGAGGAAGAAATCCGTGCCCTGCGCGTTGAATGTGCCGAGGAACGCCGTGCCCGCAAGCTGGCGGAGCGTTTGTCGCGGGAAGCTTCCAACGAACCGGTCCTGGTGATGGAACAGGCCGGGCGGGAAGAGGATGTGCCCGTGCGCGTGGCGCCGCGCCGTGGCCGTCCCCCCATCGTTCACGCGCAGCCAGATGTGGAACAAGAGCCGGTGAAGTGGTGGCTGGTGGAGGAAAAATCCATCTCCAGGCGGCGGTAGACTTCCGTTACCGCCGGTATTCTGAACAGGCGTTCTGAACAGAGGGTCTGGTTGTCCAGAGTGCGTTATCAGACCCTCGCGATAACCCCGAACCGTCTGGTCATGGCCATGCCGCCAAGCATGACGCCAAAAAGCGCCATGACGCCCGGTTCGGGGACAGCGACAAGGGCGGCATCGAAGATCAGCAGACTGGTCGTCACAGCGGCCGCATCGTTGATGGCGACGAAATTCGACCTGTCGAACGTGGCGATCTGGATTTGACCCGCGCAGATCAAGGCGCAGGGAAGAAGGGGAGGCGACAGATCGAAGCGCAGATCCAGAAACGACAGGGACAGGCCATCGGCTGAGCGGGTGCCAAAAGCGGTTAATGTGCCCCCAGGCAGTGCCGTGTCTGGCAGTGTGATCGTGATCCCTCCAAAATTGAAGCTGAAGCCGGTAATCTGGGACACGCCGAAACCGGCCGCTGGCGCGACCGTATCCTTAAGGATAAGCGTCCCGCTGACATCCGAGGTCGAGAACAGCGGCGATGGGTTGTCGATGGTCAGGTTGGAGGCGTTGAGCCGGAACACAAGTGCCGCCCTGGGCGCCGTGGACGGCACGGCTGTCAGGACACCCGCAATCACCGCCAAGGGAACAAGCGCGCGAACAATTTTTCTGAAAATCGCCGTTATGCTGGACATGGCCGCTCTCCCGCATGATTGCATGAGGCTTCACGGAATGGCTTCGCGATGGCGTGTGAACCATCCCTGGGCGAGATCGCGTTGTCCTCAATGCTTATACGCGCCATGCGTGGAATGGATGCGTCCACCATCAAAAAAATTGACTGGGGCCAAAAAAGCATCATAACGCAATTTCGTCTCCCCGCGCCGCGCCAGCAAGAAGCGAATCACCCCGCGCCCTGACCGCCTTTTTCCCAGCCGCGCGGGCCTTGTTTCCAATACGTCAACGTATGACCGCCCTCGCGGGCCGCACGCCAGCGGTCGCGGGCCGTGATGACCTTGTCCGGGTCATTGCCATCGAACAGGTCGAAAATCCGATCAAACGCGCCGATCTGGTCCGTGCCAGCACCATCGGCCAGAAACAGGAACCGCGCGCCGTTCACCGGATCGGGCGCGGTGCTCAGCCAGACGGGCTGCAAATCCGGGTCGCCATCCGCCGCCGTGCCGTGCGGCAGCCACACCGGCTCCGGGCAGGCCCAGAGCGCGGTGTCCAATGCCAGCAGGCGTGCCTCATCGGGACAGAGCACCAGGGCGCGCTGACCGGCCTGTAACGTCCGGCCCAGCAGACGCGCCAGGGCCTCAGGCAGGGCAATGCGGGTCAGATGGTAAAAACCGATCTCGGCCACCCTGGTGTCCTATCCCTCGTGATGTTCCGCCACCAGCCGGTCGAGCAGCCGCACGCCGAACGCCGTGGCGCCCTTGGGGATGCATGCGCTGTCTTTCCCGCTCCACGCCATCCCGGCGATATCCAGATGCGCCCACGGCTTCTTGTTCACGAAACGCTGGATGAACTGGGCTGCCGTGATGGAGCCCGCCGGACGGCCGCCGATGTTCTTCATGTCGGCGATGGCGGAGCTGATTTGCTTGTCGTAGGCATCGTCCAGCGGCATCCGCCAGACTTTCTCGCCGGTCGTTTTGCCCAGGGCTGTCAGTTGCTCGCTCAGAGCGTCATCGTTACTGAACAGACCCGCGTATTCATGGCCAAGGCCAACGATGATCGCTCCGGTCAGCGTCGCGAGGTCAATCATGAATTTCGGGTCGAATTTCTCCTGCGCGTACCACAGCACATCGGCCAGGACCAAACGGCCCTCGGCGTCGGTGTTGATCACCTCGATCGTCTGGCCCGAATAGCTCGTCACCACATCGCCCGGCCGTTGCGCGGTGCCGGAGGGCATGTTCTCGACCAGGCCCACCAGGCCGATCGCGTTGACCTTCGCCTTGCGTCCGGCGAGGGCGGCCATCAGTCCGATCACGGTGCCGGCGCCGGCCATGTCCCATTTCATGTCCTCCATGCCGCCGGCGCCCTTGATGCTGATGCCGCCGGTGTCGAAGGTGACGCCCTTGCCGATGAAGGCGACGGGTTTTTCCGTCTCCCTCCCGGCGGGCGCGCCGCGCCAGTGCATGATCACCATGCGCGCCTCATTGACGCTGCCCTGCGCCACGCCCAGAAGCGCGCCAAAGCCCAGAGCGCCCATCTCCTTCGGACCCAGCACCTCGACTTCCAGGCCAAGCGCGGTGAGGGCCTCGCAGCGTTTCGCCATCTCGGCCGGGTTGAGCACATTGGGCGGCTCGCTGACCAGATCGCGGGTCAGGAACACGCCATGCGCGATGGCTTTGTTACTGATCCAGGCGGTTTCCGCGGCCGCGGGCTCAGTGGTCAGGAAGGTGAGGGCGGTCAGCTTCGGTTTGTCCTCCGCCTTTTCCTTGGTGCGATACCGGTCGAACCGGTATGCCTTCAGCACCGCCCCCAAAGCCACGTCCGCCGCCCTGACCGCGCTGAGGGTGCCAACCGCGAGCGCGGCCGTGCTGTCCCGCGACAGCGCGGCCACCGCGGCGCCCCCGGCTTCGTTGAGGATACGATCCGTGATGTCCTCCGCCTTGCCAAGACCGATCACGATGACGCGGGTGAGGGAGGCGCCAGGAGCCAGGATGGTGACGGTTTTGCCTTTGCCGCCCTTGAATTCAGCGACCTCCAGCGCGCGGGTGATCGCGCCGCCGGTCGCCTCATCGGCCTGTTGCCAGAGCCCGGACGGCGTTTCGCCCTCATGCGCGAGCAGCACCAGGGCGCCGGTTTTCGGCAAGGCTGACGGGGCGAAGGCGATATCGGGCATGGTGATGGGATCCCTCGGATCAGGAAATGACGCAGGATGTTAAACCGGGGGCTTTGCCATGGCCAGAAGGGCCGCTATGGCGGAGTGATGACAGAAACCCTCACCGCCGATCCGGCCGGGATCACACGCGCCGCTGAACTGATCCGCTCCGGGGCGCTCGTCGCGTTCGGTACCGAAACCGTCTACGGTCTGGGGGGGGACGCGACCAACGCGGTGGCGGTGGCGGAGATTTTCGCCGCGAAAGGCCGGCCGGCCTTCAATCCACTGATCTGTCATTACCCCGCCGCATCGGCCGCGTTCGAGGATGTGGTGCCGAACACCCTGGCCCGGACGCTTGCCTCGGTTTTCTGGCCGGGTCCGCTGACGCTGGTGCTGCCCAGAGGCCCGCGATCACGGGTCGCCGATCTGACTGGAGCCGGTCTGGAAACGCTGGCGGTGCGTGTGCCGGCACAGCGGGAGGCGTTGATTTTGCTGGCCGCGACGAACCGGCCGGTGGCGGCGCCGTCGGCCAATCGTTCGGGTCAGGTCAGCCCAACCACGGCGGCGCATGTGCTGGCGGGGTTGCGGGGCCGGATCGCGGCGGTGCTCGACAGCGGGGCGTGCGGGGTCGGGGTGGAATCCACCGTGCTCGATCTGTCGGGTCCGCGTCCGGTTTTACTGCGGCCAGGGGGAGTGACGCTGGAGGCGATCGAGGCGGTCATCGGGACGGTCGAACACACTCTTTCCGCCACATTGGCCCATGCCCCTCGCTCTCCCGGCATGTTGAACTCGCATTACGCGCCGTCGCTGCCGGTGCGGGTGGAGGCCAATGTGGCCGCCGCCGATGAGGCGCTGCTGGCGTTTGGACAGTTCCGCCCAGGGGCGGGGGTGGTTTATCAATTGAGCGAATCCACCAGCCTGACCGAGGCGGCGGCGCGGCTGTTCGATGGTCTGCGCTGGCTGGACACGGAAGGCACGCGGCTTGGCCTGCGCGGCATCGCGGCCATGCCGATTCCCGGCGCCGGGCTGGGACGGGCGATCAACGACCGGCTGTGCCGCGCCGCCGCGCCACGATCAGGCCGCGAAGATTAAAACCGGCGTCCATGGATTAATGAATCAATCACGTTTTGTTCACGATCGAAGCAGCGCGCATGGCGTATGAAACATTATCCATAGCACGTACAATGACCATCCAGCTTCATGGTGAAACGGGGACTGATCATGAGCACATCGATCGCCGAAGACCATTGCCTCACCGGGCTGCTGCCGGAAACAGGCGGAGTTGTTTCACCGGACAGCGAGTTTTGCGATACCATGATGGCCCAGTGCCTGGATGCGCTGCCTGTCATGATATGGGTGACGAACGCGCGCGGCGGCATCACTTTTTATAATCGCGCGGCCTACCAGTATCATGGTCCGCGGATCGCCCTGGCCAGAGAAGCGCATGAGCGGGCCGATTTGTTTTCTCCCGAGGATTTCGTCACGAAAAGCGCCGCCCGCGCGCGGGCGCTGCGGACGGGGCTGGAGGTTCGTGTCTGTCTGCGGACAATTCGCTATGACTACATATCACGCTGGCATGCGTTTCATCTGACGCCGCTGTTCGGCAAGCCATGCATGGTGACGGGATTGCTGATCACCATGACCGACATCCATGATCAGCATGATGTCCTCCAGTCATACAGGCGAATGACGGCTGACGTCTGAAACTTTCCGTTCTTCGGACATGCCCGCGTGTTTCGTCCGCGCCTGCTCAAGATCGATGCGCTGCATTTCGCGGTAAATGGCGCGCGTTTGCTCGGCATTGCTGAGATATTTCCATTGGTTTCCTGGGTAATGTCCTGACGCGGCCGCGATGGCGTCCTTGAAACTACTGGGCATTGTGGGGATCTCCGGCCTTCGCGCCGTGAGAGTGAAGTTCCATTTGAGCATGCTCCCGTGTGAGATGGCGCACTGGCATGGAAGCCAGGGTGTGCCTGAAACCGGCCGTCATACGTAAGTATTTCCCTGTATTTTTGTTTTGAAAGCCATTTTTTTATTTTTGGCGGCCATGTTTTCGTGAAGTGGGTTTTCGTCATGGAACCGGATGCGATTAAAACCTGGCGTTTCCTTGTTGACAAGGCAGGTACGCGACCCTCGTACCGGGCGGGCGGCAAGGCACTGTTGCGAAGCATCGCGGTCGGACCGAAGATCGCCACGCATTGTCAGAATGGGAGAACTTCATGCGTCTGAAAGACAAGGTGGCCATCATCAGCGGTGGCGCGAACGGAATGGGCGAGGCCGAGGCGCGGCTGTTCGCGCGTGAAGGCGCGGCGGTCGTGATCGCCGACGTGATCCCGAGGGGAGAGGCGGTCGCCGCCGACATCAGCGCGAGCCAGGGCCGCGCGCGCTTCCTCAAAACCGACGTCACATCGGAAACCGACTGGGCCAGCACGATCGCCGAAACGATACGGACGTATGGAAGGTTGGACATCCTGGTGAACAACGCCGGCATCAGCGGCAGCGCGGTTGGCGATCACGACGACATCGCCGGCTGGACGAAGCTGTTGAACATCAACGCCACCGGGGTTTTTCTGGGCACCAAGCTGGCGGCGGCGGAGATGATGAAGGCGGGCAAGGGCTCGATCATCAACATTTCCTCGATCATGGGGTTCGTTGGCAATGCCGAGGGACATCCGGGGTATGCCGCCTCGAAAGGCGCGGTGCGCCTGTACACGAAGGCGGCGGCCTGCCGGTATGGGCCGCATGGCGTGCGGGTGAACTCGGTGCATCCTGGCTACATGCCGCCGATGCTGAATGGCACGAATGGCGGGATGCGTGCCTCCAAGATCGATTCCACTCCGTTGCGCCGGCTGGGTGAGCCGATCGATGTCGCGTACGGCGTGCTGTTCCTGGCGTCGGATGAGGCGTC
Source organism: Acetobacteraceae bacterium (assembly GCA_043750075.1). Taxonomy (GTDB): domain Bacteria; phylum Pseudomonadota; class Alphaproteobacteria; order Acetobacterales; family Acetobacteraceae; genus Rhodopila. The sequence goes on from JAYVCG010000703.1 coordinate 9,820, forward strand.
GTTCATCACCGGCACCGAACTGGTGATCGATGGCGGGTATATCGCGCAGTGACTTTTGCAGCGGAGGGAAAGTCCTGACGGCGGCGCGCGCTGTCAGTACCGCTTTGCCTCGGAGAACACGGAGAAACGGAGGACACTGAGGGCGAGCCAGCCCATGGCATGGGCGGCTCTCCGTGCCCTCCGCCGCTCCGCGTCCTCCGTGAGAAAGCGGGCGGCGGGATCAGGAAAGCGCCGGGCGCGCGCGCGCCCGGCCCGGGATCAGATCTTGATCATCGGACAGGCGCCTTCCGACAACGGACGGAACGCCTCCTCGGCGGGCGTGGTGGCGAGCAGCTTGTAGACATCCCATTCGTGCTTGCTTTCCGATGGCTTCTTCACCTCGAACAAGAACACCGGATGGATTTTCCGCCCATCCTCGCGAATACGCCCAGGACCGAAACAATCGTCGTCGGTGGGCATTTTTTTCATTTGCGCCACCGTTGCCGCGCCGCTGACCTTCGCCGCTTCCGCGCCCATCGCCTGCACAGCCTTCAAATAATGCAGCGTCGCCGAATAATTGCCCGCCTGCGCCATGCTTGGCCAGAGCTTCACCTGGCTTTGAATGCGGCTTTGAAACGAGCGTGTGCGGTCATTCAGATCCCAGTAATAGGCTTCCGACAGCCGCATTCCCTGCGCGCCTTCCAGTCCGATCGAGCGGACATCCTGCGTGTAGGCCACCATCGCCGCGATGTTCATGGTTTTGTTGACGCCGAACTCGGCCGCCTGCTTGATCATGTTCACCAGATCGGCGCCCGCGCCGCAAAAACCCAGCACCTTGGCGCCCGACGCCTTGGCCTTGATCAAGGACGCGGAAAAATCGGTCGTTTCCGGAAACGGATAGGTCTCGACGCCCAGCACCTTGCCGCCCGCTTCTTTCACGAAACGTGCCGCGTCGCGTTGCAGCGCCTCCCCGAACGCGTAGTTGGGATACAGCAGGTACCAGGTGTCGCCACCCGCCCTGACCATGGCGCCGCCGGTGGATTTGGCTTCCATGTATGTATCGAAAACCCAATGGATCGTGTTGGGCGTGCAGGCTTTACCGGTGAGATCCGAGGTCGCCGTGCTGGTCGGCAGACAGATCTTGTTTTTTTCCCGGCACAGCGAGGCCAGCGCCAGCGCCGCCGACGAGGCCGCGCAATCCATCACGATATCGACGCCCATCTGGTCGATCCACTGCCGCGCGATCGATACCGCCACGTCCGGCTTGTTCTGGTTGTCGGCCGAGAGGACCTCGACATCGAAACCGCCGGCGGCGAATTCCCGCACCGCCTGCTTCGTGCA
>JAYVCG010000704.1:0-3337 GCA_043750075.1 Acetobacteraceae bacterium
GTGATCCGCGACCTGCAAAACCGCATGTTCGCGCATCTGACCCGCACCGATCTGGCGCGGATCGAGCGGGAGGCGCCCGCGCAACTCGCCACCCGCTTCACCACCGACGCCACCGCGATCCGTGAGGCCCTGACGCGCACCGTCAACGGCCTCGCGGATGTGGTGACGGTCGTGGGACTGGTGGCGTCGATGATCTACATGGACTGGCTGCTGTCGTTGCTGGGGGCGGTGCTGTATCCGCTCGCCGCCGTGCCGATCCAGCGCATCGGCAAGCGCGTGCGCCGGGCCTCGGGCGGGATGCAGGAACAGATCGGCGAGACCGCCGCCATGCTGAACGAAAGCTTCGCCCAGGCGCGCACGGTGCGGGCGTACCGGCTGGAGGAGGCGGAGACGAACCGCGCCACCCAGCGGTTCCGCGCGCTGTACGGCACGCTGCTGGGCATCACCAAAAGCCGCTCCCGCGTCGAGCCGGTGCTGGAGGTTCTGGGGGGGATCGCCGTCGCCGCCGTGATCACCTTCGAGGCCTGGCGCGCCACCGTCTCCGACCACACCCTGGGCGATTTCAGCGCCTTCGTCGGCGCGTTGCTGCTGGCGGCGCGGCCATTACGCGCCCTGGGCTCGCTGAACGCGGCGTTGCAGGAGGGGCTGGCGGGCCTGGTCCGGGTGTTCGCCGTGCTGGACGAACCAGCGCGCATCCGGGAGACGCCGGACGCGCGGCCCCTGCCCGCGGGCCGGGGCCATGTGCGGTTCGATCAGGTGGGGTTCGTCTATCCCGACGGGCGCTCCGGCCTGAACGGGCTGAGTTTCGCGGCGTTGCCGGGCCAGACCGTGGCCCTCGTCGGTCCCTCGGGCGCGGGGAAGTCCACGGCGCTGGCGCTCATCCCCCGGTTGCACGACGCGACCACGGGCGCGGTGACGATTGACGGCGCCGATGTGCGCGGGCTGACGCTGGCGAGTTTGCGCGACAGTCTCGCCTATGTTGGCCAGGACGCGCTGCTGTTCGACGACACGGTGGCCGCCAACATCGCCATGGGCCACCCTGGCGCGGACCGTGTGGCGATCGAGGCCGCCGCGGCGGCAGCCCAGGCGGCGGGGTTCATCGCGGCGCTGCCTTTGGGGTACGAGACGATGGTGGGGCCGGGCGGCGGGCGGCTGTCCGGCGGGCAGCGTCAGCGGATTTCCCTGGCGCGGGCGTTGTTGCGCGATCCGCGCGTGCTGCTGCTGGACGAGGCGACCAGCGCCCTGGACGCGGAGAACGAGGCCGCGGTGCAGGTGGCGCTGGCCCGTCTGCGTTCGGGCCGCACGACGATCGTGATCGCGCACCGGCTTTCGACCGTGCGGGACGCGGACCTTGTGGTGGTAATGGCGGACGGTCAGGCGGTGGAGCAGGGGACGCATGAGGCGTTGCTGGCCCTGGATGGTCTCTACGCGCGGCTGGTGCGGTCGCAGGCATTGGGTCTCGCGTGAGGGGCGGCGGTCAGGGAGGTGTCTGACGGTGCGCCCCATTGACCAAGGCCCGCCACACGGCATCGGGATCGTCCGCGATCGCCTGAAGATAAGCGCGGGCGGCCTGATCCGGCTGTTTCGCGCCCTGTTCCCAGTCACGCAGTGTGCCAAGAGGGATATGGTACCGTGCCGCGAATTCCTCCTGCGTCAGGCCGAGGGCGCGGCGGATGATTTTCAGGCGCGGCGTCCGCCTGATGCGATCCCCGGCCACGTCCATGAGCGGCTGAGCGTCGGGATCGGCGCATGCCGCCGCCTGAACCTCCTCGTCGCTCATCGCGCGCAGCCGCCGCCAGTCCGTCTTGTCCTCCAGCGGCTGGACCGTGCCGTCCGGTAAGACGCGCGCGCGCGTGCCATCACTCTGGCGTTTGGCCATGATACCAGGATGCACGGTCTTTCCCTTCTCCATGCGCCACCGTGGCGAGAATCGCTCGCGGTTCGCCAATCTGCCCAGGGGCGTGCCGCGGGGAGCCGCATATAAACCAATCCGTCAGAATTTTCCTGGCGGGCACTACACTTTCCCCAGGATGAAGATCAAGATCGTCGCGCTCAGCGCCCACATCAGGCTCCGCACCAGATGCGTGGACGCCCGTGCCCGGAACAGATGCCGGTCGCGGTTGATCGCCCGGTTACCAGGCGTCACGGCGCAATAGGAATCCAGCAGCACATGGCGCATGTCGTCCAGCAACAGGGCGTCCATCTGGTCCGGCGGCGTGCCGTTCGCCTGACGCGCCGCGCGCTGTTGCTCCAGCGTGGCGCGCAGCCTGTCCTCGGGGCCGACGCGCTGGTGGTCGCGGCGGGTGACCGCCCGCAACAGCCAGAACAGCACGAGCGCCGCGTCCAGCATCGCCAGTCCCAGCGGCAGCGCGGAGAGACAGAACAGCGTCATGCCGAACCGGTCGCCGATCGCGGGCAGCGGCGGCATTTGACCAGAGGCAAAGCCCAGGGCGCCGATCACGATGCCGAGGGCGGTGGTGAAGAAAGGGAGGGTGCGGTGGAGGTCTTCCTCGGCGGCGACTTCCTGTTGGTACAGCGCGGCGCAGGTGGCGAGCATCAGATCGTCCGTCCGGGGCGTGCCGGCCGGGGGACAGGTCATCGCCATGCGGGGTGTGGCGCCGGTTTCTCGCGGGGGCGGCGCGGGCGGTCAGAAAGGGCGGGCCCCCGCCCCGAACCCCGCCAGGGGCCTGGCCTTTGGACCCGGTTCAGGGGGGAGTGAGGAACAGCGCGGGTGGTGTTCAACGCGGCCCCATCACCCCCTGATCCGCTCCAGCGTCGCCTGGGTCGAATGACCGGGGAGCCTGTCGGCGACCGTCACCTGACCGCCCCATTCGCGCATCAGATCGACGCCGAACATGGTCTCGACCGCGTCATCGCCGCCGGTTATCAGCACATCGGGCTGGATGGCGCGGATCAGACGCTCGGGCGTATCCTCATCGAACACACAGACCAGATCGACCGAGGCCAGGCTCGCCAGCACCGCCGCCCGCGCCGCCTCCGCCTGCACCGGGCGGGAGGGGCCTTTCAGGCGCCGCGCGCTGGCGTCGGTGTTCAGGCCGACGATCAGCCGGTCGCATTTGGCCCGGCCCGCTTCCAGCAGATGAACATGACCGGGGTGCAGCAGATCGAAACACCCATTGGTGAAACCGATGCGCCAGCCCCGGTTGCGCCAGCGTTCGGCGAGTTCGGCGGCGGCCTCCAGCGACACGACCTTGCGGGCCGTGCTGCGCTCGGGGGAAATGGCGGTCAGCAACTCCGCCGCGTGCGTGACGGCGGAGCCCGCCTTGCCCACGACGATCCCCGCCGCGATGTTCGCCAGCCGCACCGCGACCGGCAG
>JAYVCG010000705.1:0-3767 GCA_043750075.1 Acetobacteraceae bacterium
GGACCTGGGACGGGTCCGGCAACAAGCGCGATATCAGGTTCACCCATCCTATATGGGAATGCATGCCCCAGAGACGATCATCGAAAGTGGACAAGAGCCGGTGTTTGCTCCTGGACAGGAGAATGGGCTGGTTGATCGTGTTCTGGCACGGGGCGTGACCATGCACGCCGTCAGCGCGAGTATGGAGCAGGCGCGGAGGCCGGCCAATCCTTCTTCCTGAAGAAAAGCCATGAGCACAGCCTCATGAAATTTTTGTCTTGATATACCGCGTTCGCGCGAAAATCCGGCAACCGGAGCGGCTGCATGATCCTCGCGCGCCTGTCCGCGCCGTGCCGGAGGAAAAACAGGTAAATACACCACAAAGGCACAAAGACACAAAGAGTTTCCCGTGAATGCAACAGGACAACCTTTGTGTCTTTGTGCCTTTGTGGTGTATTTACCTGTTGGCCGCGGTGCGAAAACAGGTGCCGGGCCATGCGTGCCGGCAAACTTTGAACCGCTCCGGTTTTTCGCACGGACAGGGTATGGTCTGTTTATATCCGTGTTGATATAAACAGGATCAAACCCACCGCTTTCATGGGCGGCGCATTGGATGACCCGCGATCCTGGCGTCAGGGAGCAGGGTACAGGACGAAACCGGGATTTTTCGCGTCATTCATGTCGCCACACTGCCCAATGCCATTGACGTAATGCACGCTTTTCAAAAGAAAACCCAACAGACCGCGCGGCGTGACATCGCTCTCGCCACGGCGCGCATGCGGCTGATCAGCAAGGGACAGAGGGGATGAAGGATGAACCCGTGCGGATGTTCACCAGTGTTTGGGACGCTTTGGAGGAAACGCCGGAGAAAGCGGCCAACATGCGATTGCGTTCGGAACTGGCCATCGCCGTGCGGGCCGCCGTCGAGGACTGGCGGCTGACCCAGGCCGGGGCCGCCAAACGGCTGAACGTGACGCAACCCAGACTGAATGATCTGATGCGAGGTCGGATTGGCCGATTCAGTCTGGATGCGCTGATGATTTTGGCGGAAAAAGCCGGACTCGCGATCCGCATGGAAATCACGCCCGCGACAGTGTGACCCGCGACAGTGTGACGCGATGCGACGGATACCGGCGCGAAGCATGGGCGCGCAGCGTGAATGCCCGGCCGCGCGAGGATGCTATCCTCCCTCCACCTCCCCCAGAAACGCCGCGACGAAGTCCCGCATCACCGCCCCGCGCGCCGCCGCCATGCGCTGTCCTTCCGCCGTCTGAAACCCCGTCACGACCTTGAACAGCTTGGCGGGGAAGTGATCCAGCGCATAGGTCCGGTCATCCAGCGCCCGCGCCTCCGCCCCCGGATCGTCCGGGTGATACAGCGCGCCGCCCATCCGCCCGCCGACATGAAAACAGCGCGCGACGCCGATGGCGCCGATGGAGTCCAGCCGGTCGGCGTCCTGCACGATCCGCGCCTCTGGCGTTTCCGGCGCCAGACCGGCCGAGAAACTGTGCGTCTCGATCGCATGTGTCAGCGCGTCCACCCGCGCCGCGGACCAGTCCAGCGGCCCCACGATCTCCCGCGCCCGCACCCCCGACAACCGCGACGCCTGGGCCCGTAACGGAGAGTTCTTCTCCACCGCAACGCAATCATGCAGGATCACGGCGGCCAGGATGAGTTCTTCATCGCACCCTGGCTCGGTCCGCGCGATCCGGACCGCGTTCCGCCAGACGCGGACGATATGGGACAGATCGTGCGACCCATCCGTGCCGTTGGCGTCGAACGCGCCCAGAAGAAAAGCGGCGAGGGTCTGATGGGGCGCGAAACGCTCAGGCATGGAACGGCGGTCCTTGAAAAGAGGGAGGGGATTGGGACGCGCCGGAGTGTACGCCATTCTCCCCCATCCGTCCCAACCGGAGATCGTGTCATGTCAGTTTCAACCCAGCCGGGCCGCCGCCGGTTCCTTCAGACGGGCGCCGCGGTACTGGCCATGCCCAATCTCGCGCGGGCGCAGGGACAGTCGGTGCTGAAATTCGTCCCGGCGGCGGATTTGTCGATCCTCGATCCGGTCTGGACCACGAGTTACCAAAGCCGCGATCACGCATTCCTGGTGTTCGACACGCTGTACGGCCTCGATTCCAAATTCCGCCCGCATCCGCAAATGGTTGAGGGCGCGGTCACGGACGATGGCGGCAAGACCTGGCGGCTGACGCTGCGCGAGGGGCTGATGTTCCACGATGGCAGCCGCGTACTGGGCCGCGACGCCGCGGCCTCGGTCCGGCGGTGGGGCGCGCGGGACGGGTTTGGCCAGGCGTTGCTCGCCGCCTGTGACGAGATCGACGCGCCGGACGACCGCACGATCCGCTTCCGCCTCAAGGCGCCGTTCCCGCTGCTGCCCGACGCGCTGGCGAAGACACCGCCCAGTATGTGCCCGATCATGCCGGAGCGGCTGGCGCTGACCGATCCGTTCAAACAGGTCACGGAAATGGTCGGCAGCGGGCCGTACCGTTACAAGGCCGGGGAACGGGTCGCGGGCGCGCTGGTGGTGTATGAGCGCGACGCCGCCTACAAGCCGCGTGAACAAGGCGTGTCCGATGGCACCGCCGGTCCGAAAGTCGCGCATTTCGAGCGGATCGAGTGGCGGATCATTCCCGACGCCGCCACCGCCTCGGCCGCGTTGCGGCGCGGCGAGGTCGATTGGTGGCTCACCCCGGACGCCGATCTGCTGCCGGTGCTGCGCAAGCAGAAGGGGGTCAGGGTCGAGACCACCGTGCCCACCGGCTTCGTCGCCACGATGCGGTTCAACCATCTGATCCCGCCGTTCAACAACCCCGCCCTGCGCCGCGTCCTTTACGGCGCGGTAACACAATCCGACTACATGATCGGCATGGTCGGCACCGATCCGGACAACTGGCGCGACAAGGTGGGGTATTTCTGCCCAGGGACGCCCATGGCCAACGCGGCGGGGATGGAGGCGCTGACCGGGCCGCGCGATCTGGCGAAGGTGAAGCGGGCGCTGGCCGAGGCCGGGTACGCGGGTGAACCGGTGGTGGTGCTGACGCCCGCCGACATCGCCTCGGCCCGCGCGCTGGCGGAGATCACCGCCGACACGCTGCGCAAAATCGGTGTGAACGTGGAGGCGCCAACGATGGAATGGGCCGCGCTCGTGCAGCGCCGGGTGAAGACCGGCCCCGTCGCCGAGGGCGGCTGGAACATCTTCCACACCTCCTGGGCCGCGCTGGACATGCTCAATCCGGCGGGTCATGTGTTCCTGCGCGGCAACGGCCGCGCATCGGCGCCCGGCTGGCCGGACAGTCCGCGGATCGAGGCCTTGCGTGACGCATGGTTCACCGCGCCCGATGCCAGTGCGCAACAAGGAATCGCCCAGGACTTGCAGCTTCAGGCGTTTCAGGATGTGCCGTACATTCCGCTGGGGCAATATTTCGTGCCGACCGCGTATCAGACCAGTCTGACGGGCATTCTGCACGGCAACCCGGTGTTCTGGAACGTGCGGCGGACATGACACCATCACCAGCGAAGGGAGGAACGGCATGAGCACATTCGAACTGGTCTGGGACGCCCGCTGCGGCGTTTCGGAATCCCCTGTGTGGGACGCGCCGCGCCAGCGGCTGTTGTTCTGCGACATCAACGGCAAGAAGATCAACGCCCTGTCCGTGGACACGGGCGCGCGGGAGACGTGGGATCTGCCGGAGGTGGTGGGTAGTTTTGGCCTCTGCCGCTCCGGCCGTCTGGTGGTGGCGTTGCGCCATCGCGTGGTGCTGTTCGACACG
>JAYVCG010000706.1:0-4879 GCA_043750075.1 Acetobacteraceae bacterium
GTGCGGCTGACCATGATCTCGCAGTACATCGCGGCGTCGCAGTCGGTCATCCTGCTGCTGCTGATCCTGACCGGCACGATCCGGGTCGAGTACATGGCGTTCCTCGCCTTCTGCAACGGCGCCGCCGAGACCTTCGCGCAGCCCGCCCGCCAGTGCCTGCTGCCCGGCCTGGTGCCGCGCCAGTACCTGCCGGGCGCGGTGGCGCTGAACAGCCTGACCTATAACGTGGCGCGTTTCATTGGACCGGCGATCTCCGGGCCGATGATCTATGCCTGGGGCGTGGTGCCGTCGATCGCCTTCAACGCGGTGGCGTTCCTGTATGCCAGCGTGACGATGAGCATGCTGCGGCTGGACCCGGCGGTGCGGATGGGCGGGCGCGGCGGCGGCTCCGTGCTGCACGACGCGCTGGAGGGGATGCGCTACGTCACCCGCCATCCCGGCATCGGCCCGCTGATGTTCTTCGCCGCCACCGTCGGCATGACGTTGCGCGCGGTGGGGGAGATGCTGCCGCCCTATGTCTCGATCCTGTTCGGCCGCGGCGCCGAGGGGCTGGCGACGCTGGCCAGCACCATGGGCCTGGCCGCGATGGCGGGCGGCTTCCTGGTGGCGATAAGGGGCCGCATCACGGGTCTGGCGCGCATCTCGGTGGGTTGCGGCATGCTTCTGGCCCTGGCGACGGCGGGGTTCGTGGCGACGCCGTGGTTCCCGGTGGGCGTGGTGTGCATCGCCGCCATGGGCGCGGCCACGACGATGCACGGGATTTCCTGCCAGACCTTGCTGCAAAACGCCGCCGCGCCGCACATGGTCGGGCGCGTGCTGAGCCTGTGGGGCATGATTACCCGCGCCGCCCCCGCCATGGGCGCGCTGATCTATGGCGCCGCGGCGGAGGTGTTTGGCCTGCGCATCCCCGTCCTGATCGGCGTGCTGCTCTGCGCCGCCGTGTGGATACGCACCTGGTTGAAGCTGAAACGGCTGGCCCCGGCGCTGGAGGGGACGGAGGCGGGTTGACGGCACGGCGGACGAAGCCAGGGACGGCTCTGGCCTGACCCGCCAGAGTGCCCTAAAACCGCTGGAGCCGTTTCACCGGGAGTCACTCATGGTCAAAATCATCCGCACCGAACCTGGCGCGATCCTGTCCAAAGCCGTCGAATACCACGGTTTTGTCTATCTGCCGGGCATCACCGCCCGCGACACCAGCAAGGACATCAAGGGCCAGACGGCCGATGTGCTGGCACAGATCGACGCGATGCTGGAGCATCACGGCACCGACAAGACCCGCATGCTCCAGGCGGTCATCTGGGTGAAGGACATCAAGGAACGCGGCGCGATGAACGAGGTCTGGACCCCGTGGCTGCCCAAGGACGGCGCCCCGGTCCGCGCCTGCGTGCAGGCCGAGATGGCCGCCCCCGCCGTGCTGGTCGAGATCATGATCACCGCCTGCAAGTAATGCACGAACCCGGTCCCGGCCCAAAAGGGCCGAGGCTGGGGAGGGCGTTTTTCATTCCGCCGCCCTGACGATCACGCGCACATGGCCCGCTCCCACCTGAAATTCAGGCGCCGGATTGCCATTCCTCCGCAAGGCCGCGCGGGCGCGCGGAATGCCGGAACCGAAACGTTGAATGAAGCCCAGTGCCCTGGCCGCCTCGCCGAGGGTTGGATTACGGTAATCGGTCACGCCCTCCTCCCCGAAGGACTCCGCCGTGACCGTGCCATAAGGCCCTCCTGGGCTTATGATCTCCACGCGATCCAGGAACCATGTGATTCGCACGGGCGCCGAGGTGCCCTCATAGGTCCGGTGGATGACGGCGTTGCGCGCCAGTTCCTGCAACGCCAGGGCCGGGTAGGTGGCATGATCGCGCTGCACCGGTCCGGATAAATCCGCGTGTATTTCGATGTTGGCGTCGATGATCTCGTCGATCCGGCGCATCACGGTGCTCAATGGCCCGTCGATGACTTTATGGTTTCGCACGATGTCGCCGATCACGGTGCCGGGATAGCGCACGAACTGGACATAAGCCCCCGGCAGCCACGCCCGCGGGTCTTTCCCGCAAATCAACAATCCGGCCGCGCTCGGGCGTTCATCCGGCGCCAGCAGTCGTAACGCGCGGAGTTGGTCCTTGATGTCGCGCCCATTTTCCGCCAGCACATCGGGAGGAATGACGGCGGGCAAATACTCATCACGAAATTTCAACAGATCCAGATCGTCGATCGAGGCGCCCGCGATGGGCTGCTGATCGAACGGTAAATTCCCCCAACGCCGCTTTTCCGTGAGGCGGCGTTCCTCCTCGGCGGTCGCGTAACCACGCCGGGGACCGATCCGGACACAGACACGCCCCTGGTATTTCAGGGGGGGATTGTCGGATGGCGTGACCTCGACGATCGCCATCACGCAACCATCCAGTTCACGCCTGGAGACATGCATCACGGGAAAGGGTGTGATGGTTCCGTCCGAGCGAAAACCCGCCAGGGTTTGAAGCAAGCGTTCATCAATCTCGACATGCGCGCAGTCGCCATTGTCCCGCGCGCCAACGAACAGCACGCCGGTTTGCCGTCTGCCAGGCAGGTCGTTGGCGAACGCGCAGATCGCCTGACCGAATTTGTCCTTGTCCGTCCGGCTTGCCGTGCGTTCGATATGATCGGCCTCAAGGTCGCGTAAATGGCGGCGGAGTTCATCATCCGATAACATGAAAGGGCTCCCGCCGGTGATCCTCCGGCACCTTGCCATTCTATCAGCCACTGTTCTGGCCGGTCAGCCCCCCGCCAACCCGGAGTTTCCCATGGCCCTCCCCTTCTCCCGCCTGTTCGGCCGCGCCCCGGCCACGCCACCCGCCTGGATCGACATCGCCGAACTGCGCCGCCGCCTCGACGCCGGGGAGCCCCTGGTGCTGATCGACGTGCGCCAGGCGGAGGAATTCTCCGCTCCGCCCGGCCATCTGCCCGGTGCCCTCAACCTGCCCCTGCCGGAACTGCCGGGCCGTATCGCCGAGGCCGCCGCGCATCAAAAGTCCGTCGTGCTGGTGTGCAAGACCGACCGCCGCTCAGCCCGCGCGGCGGATCTGCTGATAAGCGCCGGGATGACGGACATCGCCATCCTGCGTGGCGGCACCGATGGCTGGCATCAGCAAGGCCTGAAGCTGGAGCCATGAACGGCGTGCGCCGTTCCCCAACGACACGCCGCGCGGTTCCTTTCTTAAACCCGGACAGGCATGACATGCGCCGTCTCACGCTTCTCCTGCTCGTGTTGCTGTTCTCTCCCCCCGCATGGACCCCCGCCTGGGCGCAGCCGCTGACGGTGTTCGCCGCCGCCAGCCTCACCGACTCGCTGCGTGAGATCTCCCGGCTGTGGGCCCAAACCGGGCATCCAGAGTTACGATTGTCGTTTGGGGCCAGTTCGACCCTCGCGCGCCAGATCGAGCAAGGCGCGCCCGCCAGCCTGTTCGCCTCCGCCGACGAACGGTGGATGGACTATCTGGCGCAACGCGGCCTCATCGCCGCGGACACACGCAAGGACCTGTTGAGCAACACGCTGGTGCTCGTCGTGCCAGCCACCCAGCCACGCACGGTGACGCTCGCCCCTGGGTTTGATCTGGCGGGGCTGCTGGGACCGGGCGGGCGCCTCGCCACCGGCGACCCCGCGCATGTGCCGGTGGGTCTGTACGCTGCTCAGGCCCTCAGGACGCTGGGGCTGTGGGAGACGGTCGAGACACGGCTGGCGCGGACACAGGACGTGCGCGCCGCCTTGCTGTTCGTGGAACGGGGCGAGGCCGCGGCCGGCATCGTCTACGCGACCGACGCCGCGGCCTCGAAAGGCGTGATGATCGCGGGACGGTTCCCCGCCGGAAGCCACGATCCGGTGGCGTATCCGTTCGCGCTCACCCGCTCCGGTGACACCACGCAAGCACGGGCGTTGATGACATTTCTGGCCGGCCCGGAGGCGCGCGCGGTGTTCCTCCACCATGGATTCAAGGTGGAATGACCGGAAACCCGGCCCAGGGTCGTGACTGGCGCGGGAGCGCGCTGGCTTCCGCCCGTTCGCTCCGTTATGCTGAACCCCACGTCAATCAACGGATGAGGTTCACATGAGCGAGGAAGTCGCGACCCTGGGCGGCGGCTGCTTCTGGTGTCTGGAAGCCGTGTTCAAGGAATTGCGCGGGGTCACCTGGGTGATGTCCGGCTATGCCGCCGGTCAGGTGCTGAACCCCACCTATAAAGCCGTGTGCGGCGGCGCGACCGGCCACGCCGAGGTGGTACAGGTGAAGTTCGATCCAGCCCAGTTGGATTACGCCGATTTGCTGCGGGTGTTCTTCACCATCCACGATCCGACGACCCTGAACCGTCAGGGCAACGATGTGGGGACGCAGTACCGTTCCATCATCCTCACGCATTCGGACGCGCAGAAGGCCACGGCGGCGGCGGTGATGAAGGAAATCGCGGACACGAAACTCTGGCCCGGCAAGCTGGTGACGGAAATCGAGCCTCTGACCGTGTTCTATCCGGCGGAGGAGGAACATCATGATTATTTCGCGCTCAATCCCTGGAGCGGCTATTGCCAGGTGGTCGTGGCGCCGAAGGTGACGAAGTTTCGCAAGCAGTTCACGGACCGGCTGAAACGCGCCGCCGCGGAATAAGAATGTGGATCAAGGCTCAGGGAGGCCAGCATGGACCTGAATTTCACCGACGAGGAACGCGCTTTCCGCGAGGAAGCCCGCCGTTTCTTCCGCTCCGCCATTCCCGACGCGATCCGCGCCAAGGTGGCGGAGGGCGAGGGACTGACGCGCGACGACATGATCCTCAGTCAGCGCACGCTCAATCAACACGGCTGGGCCACGCCGAACTGGCCGGTCGCGTGGGGCGGCAAGGACTGGACGCCGGTGCAGGT
>JAYVCG010000707.1:0-2802 GCA_043750075.1 Acetobacteraceae bacterium
CAAATCGTTGATCGCGGCGGCGGCCACCCCCGTCGTCAGATCGTAATGATGCACCGCCCCGGCGCGCATGATGTATCCCGCGTCATGCACCACGTTCACGTGTGGTTCGCCCGTGCTCCAGACCGGCCAGTGCCAGGTCTGGTACAGAAAATGCCGCAGTTTCTCCCGCCGCAGCGCCACGTCGTTGCCCTGCCTGATCGTCACGTCATAGGTCAGGGTCTTGCCGTCCGGCTGGAAGATGATGTCGTTGCGCACCTGCACATCGGTCACGGCCGAGCCATCGGCATGGGCGCGGATATCAAAACTGACGTGCAACGATCCGGTCACTGGCACGTCGATCCGCGCCTCGGACGCCAGAGGGCCGTTCATCCAGTACGAAACGCCGCCCGCCCGCGCCGCGCTGGCCAGGGCCTCGGCCACATTGATGTGATGACGGGCGCCGGCGATCACCAGATCCACCGTGACCGCCTGACGCGCCGCCGCCGCGGCCAGATCGGGCGCCTGTCCGGCGGCGGCGGCGCGGCGTGTCAGCATGATCGTGGCGGGCGTCGCGGCGGCCAGCGTGACCACCCCCATGCGCGCCGAGCCATCCGGGTGTGTGGCTTTCACATCCAGTTGCGCCGGGATCTCCTGACCACCGATCCGCGCGCCCAACCCAGAGCCGCGCGGCATCTCTCCCTGAACGAACACCTGACCGAAGGTAAGGGTCCGCACCGGATGCGGCACGGCGGATTGCAGCAACACCCCCACCACATCGTCGCGTCCGGAGGGACGCGGCACGGGCGGCGCGTTAATCACGCCAGCGGCCGGGATCGCGGGCGGCGCCTGAACCTGAGCCATGACCGCGGGTTTCGCGGATGGCGCTCCAGGAGCAGCGCGCACGGGCGTCACGGCGGGAGAGGACGCCGAAGCCGGGGATGGCGCGGCGGGAGAAGGCGCGGCGGAGGGCGGGGACTGCGCCACGGCCTCGGCACGGGCCGCCATTACTTCCCTGAAGCCGATCCGCACCGGCAGATCGCAGCCGCTGATCGCTCCGGCCAGTCCCAGCAGAAGTCCGCCCGTGATAAGACCTGACGCGATCAGCCCTGGGCGAAATGCGCGAAGCCGGTGACCAGGATTTCGTAGATCGGGCGTTTGAAGGGCACCGCTAGGCCCGGCAGCGCCGTCAGCTTCACCCACCGCCAGGCGTCGAACTCGGGATGCGGGTCCAGGTCCAGGCGGATGTCGCTGTCCTGCCCCGTGAAGCGCAGCGCGAACCAGCGTTGCCGCTGCCCGCGATACTGGCCCCGCAAGGCCACGCCGATCAGGTGCGGCGGCAGATCGTACGTCAACCATGTGTCGTGCTCCCCGATGATGGTGGCGCGATCGGTGCCGATTTCCTCGGCCAGTTCGCGCAGCACGGCCATACGTGGGTTCTCGCCTTCGTCAATGCCCCCCTGCGGCAACTGCCAGGCACCGGCCGGCGCCTCGACGTTCGGAGAAGCGGCGCGGCGCGCGACCAGCACCAGCCCGGCATGGTTGAACAGCACCGCGCCGACGTTGGGGCGATAGGGCAGATCGCTCAATGCATCCGCTCCGTCATCTTGAGCGGCGCGTCCTCCGGCGCCAGGGCCAGGGCCGACACGGGGGCCAGCGCCAGGCCGCGATCCGTGAGTCCGTTGGTCCAGGCGGCGATCCGCGCCACGGCGATGGGCGTCGGGCGCATCACGAGGCCCAGGGCGGAACCGTGGTCTTTCGCGTGTTGCTCCAGTTCCGCCAGCCTGGCGTCGATCGCCACCCGTTCCGCCGGATCGTCGATGACCAGGGTGGCGTGGCGGCCCCAGGCTTTCGACACCGGGCCGCGTTCCTTCCGTGGATCGATGTACAACAGACCGCGCCCCGAGAGTTCGAACAGCACCATCTCCATCTGATCCGTCATGGCGGCCAGACGTTCCCCGCGCATCGTGCCGACCACGCCGGTCGCACCGACATAACCCTGGATGCGCGACAGAGCCCATCGCAGGTTACCGGCGTTTTTCTCCGGCGAAGCAGTGGTCAGCAGCGTGGACGGGCCAGGATCGTTGAGGGGAAAGCCGGTGGGCTCCAGCGGCAGGGCGATGAGGTATTCATGGCCGGTGGTGCGCGCGGTCGCCAGCAGGCGGGCGGTGCTGGCGGCGTAGGGCGAGACCGCGAGCGAGACCGCTCCTGGCAGGGTACGAATGGCAGCGTCGCTTTCGGCCTCATTCATGCCGATGCCTGCCAGCAGCAGGCCCACGCGCGGGCGGCGGGAGGTGTGGTCGAACCCGGCGGCATAAACCCGCATCGGTGTGCGGCCATCCAGGGCGATACGGGGCAGAGGCTCCTTCCCGGCGGGACCAGCGGGTTCCAGCAGGGCCGGATCGGGATCGGAAACGGGTCCGGGGGTATCGCGTCCCACGCTCAAGGGCGTCACCGGCGCGGGCCTGGCGGTGACGATGATTTTTTGGGGTTCGGCGTCAGGCGCCGGCACCGGGATGGCGGCGGCGCGGGTGGAAGGATGCGACGCTGTGCGGGCTTTGGTGTCCGGGCCACCCAGCCATTCCACCACGCCGGTGCCCATCGCCATCAGCAACAGCACCATCAGCCAGAACACACCCAACCGGCGCCACCCGGCGCGTTCATCTTGAAGACCATGATCCTGGGGCTCCCCGGCGCGAGGATCATGGGGTGGGTGCTGCCGCGCCTCCGTTTCCGCCATCGCGTCTCCCTAGCGCGCTGAGGCGCTCCGTTGCCGGATCATCGCCTGTGCGAGGACCACGGCCTGCTGTAGCTGGAAATCGGTTT
>JAYVCG010000708.1:0-11172 GCA_043750075.1 Acetobacteraceae bacterium
CGCAGGGCGTCGGGGATGCGGATCAGTTCCGACGCCTGGCCCTTGCGGTAACGGTAGGCCCGCTCGCTCATGAGATCGACATAGCCGGTGACATGGCCGCTCTCGAAGATTGGCATCTGCCGCGCCACCAGCGGCGAGGCGGCATGTTCTTGCAGGGCCGCGATGATCGCGCTGGCCGGGCCATCGAGCGTATCGATTTTATTGATCAGAATGAAATGCGGCACGCCTTCATCCTTGAGCATCCGCAGCAAGGGCGCGATGGTGCCCGCGCGGGCCGGATCGGGTTCGCAGACGACGACGGCGATATCGACCGCCATGATGGCCGCGTGCACCTCATGCGCGAACTCGATCGAACCAGGACAATCGAGAATTGACCACGCTTCATCCAAATACGTGCAATGACCCGTGCGGATCGCCGTGGTGGCGGGCCGGTCGCGCGGACCGGGCGGGCGTTTGACGGCGGCGGCCGCCGTCTCCGCGCCCGCTGTCTGCGTTCCCGCTGTCTGAATTAACGCGTCGAACAATGTGGACTTGCCGCTTCCCTGTGGCCCCACGAGCGCCACTGAGCGAGGATTTTCACCGTTTCTGCTTTTGAGCATGGCCGCGCCTCCTTCAATCGCCGAAGGCGCCGCCGGGGTTCGTGGCCCGTGTATCGGGCACCCGGAGCGCCCCCGGAGCGCCCAGTACGGGAGTGTAGCGACAATCCGGCGGGAGGCGAACCCCTGTCAGACCTCCGTGTCCTCCCCGGCGGGATTGATCATTTCAACGCGTGTGGCGATCTTGGCCAGGACCCGGTTCAGCGCGGCCATGTCGGCGCGGCTGAGATCATCGAACAGGGTGGCTTCCAGTTTGATGGCCAGGGGCACGATCGCGGCATGGGTGGTAACGCCCTTGCGCGTGAGCCGCAGCAGGCGTCCGCGTCCGTCGCGCGGGTCCGCGCTTTGACGTAACAATCCTTTCGCGACCAGGCTTTGCGCGGCGCGGCTGACCTTCACTTTATCCATCGCCGTGCGCGCGGCTGTCGCGGTCGGGGACAAGGTGCCGTCTTCCGCGACCACGGCGATCACACGCCATTCCGGTATCGTCAGATTGAAACTCTCAAGGAAATTCCCGGCGAACACACGAGAAACGCAATCTGTTACGACCGCGAGTCTGTAAGGCAGGAACCCCTCAAGACGGAACCCCGTCACGGGGTTGTCCTGGGCACTTGTCGACATGAAGCCCCCTCCAGGGTTACGACCCGGTATAGTATTGTCTTCACGAAAATCAAGCCATCTCCGGCGAAGCCGCCCGTGCTGTCAGATACACGAAAAAACTTATATTGAACCAGCAATCAATCCACCGCCAGGGCCAGCCCTGAGCATTTCGCCCGGCCATCGAAACTGTTCGGGAACGGTTGTTTCGGGTTCCGGCTGGTCAATGCTCAGGCACACCATTCACTGTCCCAGACCATGAGGCAAGGTGGGTCCGGACGGACGGGATGGCGATCACGATCAAGGAAACCCGTGCCTGGCGGGCGTCATGGTCCGGCGGTGATCCCGCCTGAACCCCATCCGATTTTACCTTCGTCCCCGCCCGCGCTATCCCTCTCGCGTCTTCAGGTCCGTTTCCTTGCTGTCCGGAACGGCCTTCCTGGGACATGCACGGGAGAACGCCAGTGATCGACCAAACCCCGGTGATCGACGAAACTCATGACAAGGGCCGCGTCAGTTGGGTCGCCTCCGCCAACGGCCATGCGATGTTCCCCATCCAAAACCTTCCCGTCGGCGTGTTCAGTCCCGAGGGAGGCGGCGCCCGTGGGGGGATCGCGATTGGCGAGAAGATTTTCGACATCAGCGCCGCTCTGGAAGCCGGTTTGTTCTCCGGCGCGGCGCTGGAGGCAGCCCAGATGGCGAGCGGGCGAACGCTGGCGCCGTTGCTGGAGGCCGGACCGGAGGCACGCCGGGCGTTGCGCCGCGCCGTCAGCGCGCTGTTGGACACCAAGGGCGCGGAGGCCGCGAAGCTTCAGGGAACCGCGGCCCGTTTGCTGCGCGATGCCGCGACCTGCGTGATGCATTTGCCAGCTCGGGTGGGGGATTTCACGGATTTCTTCGCGGGGATTCATCACGCCCATACCGCGGGCACGATCAGCCGGCCGGACAATCCGCTGATGCCCAATTATAAGTACGTACCCGTCGCGTACCACAGCCGGGCGTCCTCGGTCGGGGTGTCGGGGGGCACGGTGCGCCGGCCCAACGGGCAGCGCAAACCGCCGGAACAGGCGGAACCCGATTTCGGTCCGTGCCGTCAGCTCGACTACGAACTCGAACTGGGGGTGTGGATCGGGCCGGGCAATGCGCTGGGGTCGCCGATCCCGATCGCCGGGGCGTCGCGTCATGTCGCGGGATTCTGTTTGCTGAACGACTGGTCGGCGCGGGACATTCAAAGCTGGGAGTCGCAGCCTTTGGGTCCGTTCCTGGCGAAAAGCCTGTCCACCTTCGTTTCGCCCTGGATCATCACCCTGGAGGCGATGGCGCCGTTCCGCGTGGCACAGCCCGCCCGGCCCGCGGGCGATCCGGCGCCGTTGCCGCATCTGAACGATCCGGCGGATCAGGCGTCGGGTTGTTTCGACATCGGGTTCGAGGTCTCGTTGCTGACGCCCAGGATGCGGGCGGAGGGGAGCGCGGCGCATGTGTTGTCGCGTTCCAACGCCAGCATGTTGTACTGGACCGTGGCGCAGATGGTGGCGCACCACACGTCCAATGGCTGCGATCTGCGGCCTGGGGATTTGTTTGGCAGCGGCACCGTGTCGGGCACCGCGCCGGGTTCGGCCGGGTGTTTGCTGGAGATGACGCGCGCCGGGCGGAACCTGGTCACGCTGCCAAACGGGGAGACGCGGGCGTATCTACAGGATGGGGATGAGGTGATTTTCCGGGGTGGGGCGCGGCGGGACGGGTTCGCCTCGATTGGGTTTGGGGAGTGCCGGGGGACGGTGACGGAAGCGTTGGTGCTGGGGTAAGGTCAGGGCACTGCCCTGAAACCCGCCAGGAGGGCGCCGCCCTCCTGGACCTCCCGCCAAAGGCTGGGCCTTTGGAAACCATCCATGGAGTCACCATGGATGGGGTCCAGGTGCCCGGCACCTGGCGGGGCGCGGGGCGGAGCCCCGGCCTTCCCTTCCACTCAGCCCCCGGTGGACCCTCCCCCCATTCCGTGCATCATGCCCAAAACCCCGAGAATGGACCCCTCCATGCTGGATCTGGTTGTTCGCAACGCACGCCTTTCCCACGCGCCGGAAGCCCCGCCCGTGGATATCGGCGTCACCGGCGGCAAAATCGTCGCGATCGAAACCGGCCTGCGCACCGACGCGCCCTCCCACGACGCGGCGGGCCATCTGACCTGCGCCGGCCTCGTGGAAACCCACATCCACCTGGAAAAATCCCGTATCGCCGATCGCTGCGCCCCGGAAACCGGCCGCCAGCCCATGGCGATGGAGCGCGTTTCGGCGGTCAAACACACCTTCACCACCGAGGACGCCTACCAGCGCGCCGCCCAAACCCTCGAACGCTGCATCCAGTTCGGCGCCACACGGATGCGCCCGCACGTCGAACTCGACGGCGGCGTCGAACTCCGCACCTTCGACGCCATCAACGCCCTCCGCCACGACTACGCCTGGGCCATCGACATGGAAATCTGCGTGTTCCCGCAAGAGGGCCTGACCAACAACCCCCGCGCGGACGCCCTCCTCGTCGAGGCCCTGAAACGCGGCGCCCGCGTCATCGGCGCGGCGCCAAACTACGATCCCGATCACGCGGGACACATCCATCGCGTGTTCGACCTCGCCCGCGAATACGATGTCGATATCGACATGCATCTCGATTCCGGCAACACGCCAGACGAAATGGACATCCACCTCGTCTGCGAACTGACGAAACGATACAAACTCGGCGGCCGGGTCGCGATCGGCCACGGATGTAAATATTCAACGATGAAAAGCGATGCGTTCCACACCCTGGCACACCACATCGCCGACGCCGGAGTCGCGGTCACCAGCCTGCCCGCGACCGACCTGTTCATGCAGGGCCGCGACCAGACCGACAACGTCCGCCGCGGCGTCGTCGATGTGAACGTGCTGATCGAGCACGGAGTGAACTGCTCCATCTCCACCAACAACGTCCTCAACCCGTTCACGCCTTTGGGCGATGGCTCATTGATCCGCATGGCCAACCTTCAGGCCAATGTGTGCCAGATCGGCCAGCCCCACCGGCTGCGGGAATGCTTCGCGATGCTGACGGAACGATCCGCCCGGTTGATGAACCTGAAGGATTACGGCATCGCCATTGGCAATCCCGCCGACATCGCCGTCATCGACGCGCTGACCCCCGAACAGGCCGTGGCGGAAAACGCGGCGCCCCTGGTGGTATACAAACGCGGCGTGCGCACCGTGACCCGGCCACGCGCCGAACTGCACCGCCCCTGATCCAAACCAGGCCCGGTTTGAACCAGGTCCGGCCTGAACCAGGCCCGGTCTGAAACAAGAAGGAAACGATCATGAAAATCACCGGCTTCGAGGCCCTGACCCTCGCCATCCCCGAGGACGACCCCCTCGCCAACATGCCTGAGGAAGAAGGCCGCAAACGCCCGGTCGTCACGCTGAAACTGCGCACCGACAGCGGCATCGAGGGCATTGCCGTCACCTTCTACGGCGGCAAGATGACCGGCAGCCTGCGCCGCGCGGTCGAGGAACTGGCGGAACTCACCATCGGCATGGACCCGCTGCGGATCGAGGCGGTGACCGCCAAACTGCGCGCGGGCACCGGCGATTCCTGCGGGCCGGGCGGGATCTTCACCCTCGCCGCCTCGGCCATCGACATCGCGCTGTGGGACATCAAAGGCAAGGCGCTCGACCAGCCGCTGTGGAAGCTGTTGGGCGGGCATCGCGACCGGGTGCCGACCTATGCGTCAGGCTCGCTGCGCCGCGGACTGACCGACAACCAGGCGCAACGGGCGGCGCAGATTTTGGTACAGAAGGGCTTCAAGGAGATGAAGACCCAGATGGCCCTGCCCGGCAATCCAACCCCCGCCGAGGAAGTCCGCCGCATCCGCGTGGTGCGCGAGGCGATCGGCCCCGACATCAAGCTGATGTGCGACATCAATCAGCGCTGGCGGCCGGAACAGGCGATCGACATTGGCTCGCGCATCGAAGATGTTGGACTGTTCTGGCTGGAAGACGTGACGGCAGCCGACGATTACCAGGGCCTGGCCCGTGTCACGGCGGCGCTGAAAACCCCCATCGCGGGCGGCGAATACGTGTGGGGGATCGTGCCGTTCCGCCACATGATCGAGGCGCGGTCCGTCGATATCGTCATGATCGACATCGTGCGCGCCGGCGGCGTGACGCAATGGATGAAGATCGCCGCCATGGCGGAGGCATTCAACCTGCCCGTCGTCAGCCACGTCATGCCGGAAATCCTGCTGCACCTCGTCGCCGCCATTCCGAACGGGCTGACGGTCGAATACATGCCGTGGATGCTGGCGCTGTACGAGGAAACCCCCGCCATCAAAGACGGCATGCTCGTGCTGCCGGAGACGCCAGGCCTGGGGTTGAAGTTCGACGAGAAGGCGCTGGCCGCGTTCAAGGTGGGGTGAAAGCGTTGCCTGACCGGAGGTTGCTGGCGGTGCGCCTTCCGCACGGCCCGTGCCCGCCGCCAGGCCCGCTTCATCGCGGAGAAAACGGAGGGAGCGGAGGTCACGGAGGGCGAGCCAGCCCGCGACATGGGCGGCTCTCCGCGACCTCCGCCCCTCCGCGTTCTCCGTGGGTGAAGCGGCCGCGACGCCGGGAAAGCCTTGGCGCGCGGACCAGACGTCCCTTCACCCCGTTGACAAAGCCGCGCGCCGCCCTTGCCACGCCCGCCACCGCGCCTTCACCCACCGCTGCGCCGGACCAGAAGCGCGGCCGTCTCACGCGCGATCAGGGCGCCGGTCAGGGTCAGCAGGAACGGCCCGCCATGGGTGTACGGCAGCAAAATGAACAGGAACGGCAGGAACGGG
This sequence comes from Acetobacteraceae bacterium, assembly GCA_043750075.1. Taxonomy (GTDB): domain Bacteria; phylum Pseudomonadota; class Alphaproteobacteria; order Acetobacterales; family Acetobacteraceae; genus Rhodopila. The sequence goes on from JAYVCG010000708.1 coordinate 6,028, forward strand.
TCATCGCCGCCGTCCACCGCCGTGAAACCAGCAAGACCCAGAGCCGCGCGTGTGAACACCAGCATGAGCAACAACAGCACCCACGGCGCCACCGCCTCCCGTCCCATCCCCGCCACCTGGGCCGTGAGCCGGATCAGCAACACCGCCAGCCAGACGAGCACCACGAAAACCCAAACCGCCAGCGCCACGCGCCAGCGCCCCGTCGCCATCTGCGCGGTCCCGTGGATCAGCAGATCGGGAAAGAAACTGGGAATGTGCGGCTGCTGCAACCCCGACCAGGCATCGCTCCGGTGCATCGCATCCCAGACGAAAGCCGCCGGAAACAAGGAATCGGAGGAAATCAGAAAATCCGGCCGGTCCCACAGCAACAGGCTCAGCAGAGCACAGCAGGTAAGCAGGGCGGCCATGCGCGCGGCGCTCGCGCGTACCCCGCCGCCCGGTGGCACGGCAGGTATTTCCCTGGCGCGGGCGTTCCATGAAGCGGGAAGGATCGCGTGCGACATTCTCACCGTGCGTTGACACCTCTGTCTGTTGACACCTTTGTCTGACGGTCAACACCGGCCCTGGACCGGCCCTGGCCGCGCCGTGCGTTCGTCCTGTCCGTGCCTGGCATGATCGTCCCCATGGTCTGACAGCACCGTTTCAGCCACCCGGCGCGTCCCTTGTTCCCATCGCGCCGCGACAGAGCCGGCAACGGATCCGCGCGGGGCCGCGCGTGAGACACGCGCCCGATAACCCTGGCCTCCCCGCCCCGGACCATGCGAGGCTCCCCCATGCATCCTGAACAGGTCATCGCGGCGCTTCGTTTCGACCCGCTGCTGCCCCTCTGGCTGATCGCCGTGATTGGCGCCGCCGCCGCTCTGGTCTGCCTTGTCGCGCTGTGGCGGCGGGCGAAGGGTGGAGTGCTCCGCGTGCTGGCCTTCGCCATGCTGCTGCTGTGGCTGGCGGGGCCGCGGCTGGTACGGGAAACCAGAGAGGCGCTGGCGGATATCGGGCTGCTGGTGATCGACCAGACCGCCTCCATGCAAGTGGGGGAGCGCGCCGCCCTGACCGAGGCCGCCGCCGCCGCGATCCGCGACCAGGTGAAGCAACTGCCCGGCCTGGAACTGCGCACCGTCACCGTGGGCGAAAAAGGCGATGCCGGGACACAATTGTTCGCCGAGGTGGAACGCGCCGTGGGGGAAATCCCGCGCTCGCGCCTCGCCGGGATCATCGCGATCACGGATGGGCAGATCCATGACGTGCCAGACGCGGTGCCCGGCGGCGTGCCGCTGAACGTGCTGATCCCGGCCAAGGGCGAGGAAACCGACCGCCGCCTGCGCGTGATCGAGGCGCCCGGTTTCGGCATCGTCGGCAAAAGTGTGACGCTGCGGGTCGCGGTGGACGATCTCGGCGCCTCGGGCCGCGCCGACGCCCGCCTGACCATCCGCCGCGACGGCGAGCCGCCGCGCACCCTCCCGGTTCCCGTGGGCCGCGAGCAGCAGGTGGAAATCCCGATCACCCGCGCGGGTCCGACCGTGGTGGAACTTTCGGTCAGTCCATTGGCGGGCGAGGTTTCCGCCATCAACAACCGCGCCGTGGTCGAGATCAACGGCGTGCGCGACAGGCTGCGCGTATTGCTGATCTCCGGCGAGCCGCATCCGGGCGAGCGCACCTGGCGGCGCCTGTTGAAGGCCGATCCGGCGGTGGACCTCGTGCATTTCACCATCCTGCGCCCGCCGGAAAAGGACGATCAGACCCCGTTGACCGAACTGGCGCTGATCCCGTTCCCGATCCGCGAACTGTTCCAGGACAAGATCGGCGAGTTCGACCTGATCATCCTCGACCGTTTCCAGAATCGCGGCCTGCTGCCCATGCCGTATCTGGCCAACATCGCCACCCGCGTGCGCCAGGGCGGCGCGCTGCTGCTCAGCGTCGGCCCCGAATTCTCCGGCCTGAGCAGCCTGGCCACGACGCCTTTGGGCACGGTGCTGCCGGGCGGCCCGGCGCGCTACAACGCCGTCGTCAATGAACGCTTCCGGCCGATGGTGTCGGACCTCGGGCAGCGCCACCCCGTCACCGCCGGCCTTACCGGCGCCAACCCCGTGGGCGATGCCCGCGATCCTTCCTGGGGCAACTGGTACCGCCGCATCCAGCCGGGCGAAATCCATGGCTCCGTCCTGCTGCGCACGCCTGACAACCAGCCCTTGCTGGCGGTGGACCGGGTGGGCGAGGGCCGCGCCGCGCTGTTGCTGTCCGATCAAATCTGGCTGTGGTCGCGCGGCCATGAAACCGGCGGACCGCAGGCGGAATTGCTGCGCCGCATCGCCCATTGGCTGATGCGGGAGCCCGCGCTGGAGGAAAACGCCTTGACCGCGCGGGTGAACGGCGGGCGGCTGGCGATCGAAAGCCGCTCCACCGATGCGTCCCCGCCCGCCACGGTGACGGTCACGGACCCGGATGGCAAGACCGAGACGCTGCCTCTGACCCAGACCATGCCCGGTCACGCCACCGCGAGCCGGCCCGCGGCGGCGCCAGGCGTCTGGCAGGTGAGCGATGGCACCCACATTGCCTTCGCGGCGGCGGGCGCGGCCAACCCGCCGGAGATCGCCGATCTGCGCGCCACCGCCACCGTGGCGGGCAAGCTGGCGCGGGATTCCGGCGGCGGCGTCCACTGGCTGGGCACGCTGGCGTTACCGGATGTCCCGGCGGTGCGGCGGACGGAGCCGGACCGTCCGGCCTCGGGCGGCAGTTGGATCGGGCTGCAACGCCGGCACGACAACATCGTGACCGGCGTGGCGTCGCTGACCTTGTTACCGGCATGGCTGTCGTTGCCGGTGTTGCTGCTGCTTCTGGTGCTGGCATGGCGGCGCGAGGGGGCGTGATGCCCTCGCGCCCTTGACCTGATGGCGCGCGGGCCGGTGACGCCTCACCAGTGGCCGAACGCCGGCCCGCCCGGCGGAGGATAACCGTAAGACGCATAAGGTCCGGCCATGTGAGGCCCAGACATCCGAGGTCCGTTCATGTAAGGTCCGTTCATGTAAGGTCCGGGCATGTAAGGTCCGGGCATGACGCCAGGCGAATTCCGCGCCACCGCCAGACCCGGATACACGCCGCGCGCGGGGCCGGGGATCTGGTTGCCGCGCGCGAACATGCACTGGGTATACGCGAGATCGTACCGGCCCTGGAGACCGCTCTGGTCACGGCTCGACCCGCGCGCGGCGGTCACGGCCCCGGCCAGGGCGCCCAGGGCGGCACCGGGCGCGGCGCCCTGTCCGCCACGGTGTTGCGTGGTGGCCGCGCCCAGACCCGCGCCCAGTGCGATGCTGAGCGCGGCGGTGCCGAGTTGTTTGACGTTGGACATCATCGCGCCGCCCGCCGTTTCGCCATCGGCGAATTGCTTGCACAAGGACTGATCCTGCTGGAACGCCTCGAACGGTTTGCCGGGCGCGGGCAGGACGCGCGCGGTGGGGCCCAGGGGTTCGCTGGCGCAACCGCTCAGCAGAAGGACAGCGCACAGACCGGCGGCGGACAGACGGAACATGACGGTTACTCCTGGAAAAGAATGCGGTGACAATCATTTCCGGCCCTGAGCCCATGAGGGCGCGTCAAAGCGATGAGACAGAAGCCCGTGCCGGAACCAGAGTGCCGGTGAGGATGTATCAACGCAGTCTTAAAAAAAGCTTAATGGGCCAGGGCGCATTTGGACGCGGCCCCTTGCGCGGGAAGTGCTGAAAAAAGCGGCAGTTCTTAATAACGCCAGGGAGAGTGCCGTTTCCCGGCGGTTACAAAACCCTTGTGGACAGGTTTATCCCCAGCTTCGGTGGATGAACCGTGATTGGGGGGAGAGAGTATTTCCCTCAGCGGTGGGGCTCCGGCGCGCGGGGCACTGGATCCTGGGCTTTCCCGTGGATCACGGTCCGCTTTTTCCTGGAGGACGCGGAGGGACGGAGTTCACGGAGAGCCCCCCGCGCCGCGGGCTGGCTCGACCTCCGTGCCCTCCGTTTCTCCGCGTCCTCCGTGCATGAGGGCCATGGCGGCGCGCATGGACCATTGGATGGCAGGCACACTCCACGATACGCGCTGGCCACGATACGCGCTGGCCCGCCAGGAACACACTCCGGGCCGGGAGGTCACAGCATCCGTTGCAGGATCAGCTTCTGCACATCGGACGTGCCCTCGTAGATCTGGCACACGCGCACGTCGCGATAGATGCGCTCCACCGGGTAATCCGCCAGGAAGCCGTAGCCGCCCAGGGTTTGGATGGCGGCGGTGCAGATGGCCTCGGCGGTCTCGGAGGCGAACAGTTTGGCCATGCACGCCGCCTCCAGCGAGGGTTTGCCCTCCGCCTTCAGCCGCGCCGCGTGCAGGGTCAGTTGGCGGGCCGCCTCCAGCTTCGTCTTGGCGTCGGCGAGGCGGAAGCCCACGGCCTGGAAGTCGATGATCCGCCCGCCGAACGCCGTGCGTTCCTTGGCGTAGTTGATCGCGTAGTCCAGCGCCGCGCGCGCCATGCCCACGCTTTGCGCCGCGATGCCGATGCGGCCGCTTTCGAGGGTGGACAGGGCGATCTTGTACCCCTCCCCTTCCGCGCCGATGCGCTGGTCTTCGGGGATTTCCACGTTGTCGAAGCTCAGCGCGCAGGTGTCGGAGGCTTTTTGGCCAAGCTTCTCCTCGGTCCGGGTGACGGAGAAGCCGGGATGGTTCTTGTCGATCACGAAACAGGAAATGCCGCGCTTGCCCGCCGCCGGATCGGTCACGGCGAAGAACACCAGGCTGCCGGGATGCGTGGCGTTGCTGATGAACTGTTTCGATCCGTTGACGACATAGGTGCCGCCCTTCTTCACCGCCCGCGTGCGCAGGTTGGAGGCATCGGAACCCGCCTGCGGCTCGGTCAGGCCGAACGATCCCACCGCTTCCCCGATCGCGAGTTTGCGCAGCCAGCGATCCTTCTGCGCGTTGGTGCCGGCATTGGCGATCACGATGCAGGTCGGCGAGTTATGCACTGAGACCATGGTGGAGATGGAACCATCGCCCGCGGCGATTTCCTCCAGCAGCATGGCATAGGTGACGGGGTCGATCTCGCTGCCATCCCACTCGGCGGGCGTGGTGGCGCCGAACACGCCGAGTTCGCCCAGTTCGCGGATCACCTCGGGCTCGATGCGTCCC
>JAYVCG010000709.1:0-5669 GCA_043750075.1 Acetobacteraceae bacterium
ATGTCACCACCGGCACGATCCCATCCATGAAATCCGGAAATGTCACGCCCCATTGGAACGCCTGAAACCCGCCATAGGATGGACCCACCACGGCGCGCAGATGCGTCACGCCCAGTCCGTCCAGCATGCGTTTCTGGGCCGTGACGATATCCTCCACGGTGAGACGCGGGAACGCTGATCCATAAGGTTTCCCGGTCCGCGGATCGGTGGAAGCGGCGTTGGTCGATCCGTAACTCGATCCCAGCATGTTGGAACAAATGACGAAGTACCGGTCCGTGTCGATTGGAGCACCCGGTCCCACCAGCGTGCTCCAGGCGCCTTCCGACGAGGCAACCCCCGGCTCGATCATCCGCGGCCCGCTGGTGTAACCATGCGTGACCAGGATCGCGTTCCGCCCGTCCGGCGCCAGGGCGCCGCGAGTGACATAAGCCAGCGTCACCTCCGGCAGGATGTCACCCCCCGCGGTGCGGAAGTCGCGAAAAGTGAAATCCGCGTGTGTGATGTCTGTCATGCCGCTGTCCCTCGTCTGTCCACGCGAATTTGCCATCCGTGCCGCGATCATGCGAATCATCGCATGTCCCCGCCGGAGAAAAAAGCCATGCCCATGATCGCGCGTCTTGCCCTGATGGCCTGTGCCGCTTTTCTCGCCGTCCCTGCCGCGGCCTTCGCCGCCGAGCCGTCCGCGGTCATGTACAAGGTCACCCCTGAAGGCAACGGCGATCTGGCCGGTCTCATCACCATCACCGCGTCCCCGGCGGGGAGTGTGTTTCATCTGAACCTGAAAGGCCTGCCGCCCGGACCCCACGGCTTCCATGTCCATGAGAACGGCGATTGCGGACCCGTCACCGAGAATGGCAAACCCGTTCCCGCCGGCGCCGCGGGCGGCCACTGGGACCCAGGCCGGACCGGAAAGCATGAAGGCCCGTCCGGCAACGGGCACACGGGCGACCTGCCGGTGCTGGAGGTGGCCAAGGACAGCATCGCCATCAAAAACCTCACCGCGCCCCGCATCAAGGACATGGAATCCTTACGCGGCCACGCCCTGATCATTCACGCCGGAAACGATAATTTCTCCGACCGTCCCGCGCCTTTGGGCGGTGGCGGGGCGCGGATCGCCTGCGGTGTGATTAAATGATCCAATGAACGGAAGCGCATCGTCCAAAAAAACCTGAAAGGAAACACCCATGCCCGCCATCATCGGCGTCAACCGCGCGAAACAAAAACTCGCCGCCAATGAGCTGGTGCGCGCTTACACTGTCGTAGCCATTGTCTCCCGCCGGCACGGGAAAATCGTGCCCTCTGGCAGGCGCGCCGCCAGATCGAGCACATGGCGATGATGCGTCAGGATGATGACCTGCGTGTGCTGGCTAAGCCCAGAAAGCACACGCAGCGCCGCCAGGGCGCGGTCATCGTCGAAGGTTTGCAGAATGTCATCCCCCATGAACGGCAATGGCTCCGCGCTGGCGAGGTGATCCTCGATCGCCGCCACGCGCAACGCGAGAAAGAACTGATCGCGGGTGCCCTCGGATAATTGCGCGATATTCTGCCGTTCCTCCGGAAAATCCCGTTGCACCAGTTCCAGGCGCGCGGCGCCGCTTTCATTCATTTCCGTCACGACCCTGGCATACGCGCCACAGGTCAAGGTCTGAAAAATCGTGCTGAGCCGTTGCAATAAAGCGGAATCGCCGGATTGCTCGACGATTTCCAGCGCCTTGCCCAATAACAGCGAGGCGGTGTGATACACCAGCGCCTCATCCAGGGTGCGGGACAAGGACGCGATCGCCGCCTGTTGATCGGCGGAGGCCGCGTGGATCGCGGCCTCACCCATTTCCCGCTCAAGCCGTTGCCTCAACACACTGGCTTCCTCAGCGATTGTTTGCGCGGCGTCACTGGCTTCCTTGCGCACCACCGCCGCCGCGTCAATCCGCGCGGTGACTTCCTCCATGGGCACTTGTTCCACGGCGGCGCGCAGCGCGTCGATGGAAAAACCGTCGCCCGCTTCCTGTGATCGCGCCAGTGCGTCATCGCGGACCGTCTCGTACTGGGCGCGCGCCGCGGAAAGCGCCAGGCGGTGTTCCGCAACCTCGATCGTATCGGCGCCGGTCAGAGTGAGTAAGGCGTCCAGTCTGGTGCGTGCTTCTTCCAGAGCACGTTCCGCGGCGGCGGCTGTCACGCGCGTGTTGCCAAGGGTTTCATCCAGTACGTGTCCGCGTTGTTCCAACGCCCGTTCCCGATTGAGCGCCAGACCCAGGACGCGGATTGTTTCAAAGGGGTCGTGCGGGGGAGGAGGTGAGGGGAGGGAGCAGGCCAGAAGCTGAACTTCTTGTGTGAAACGGTTGATTTCCGTGTTGATGCCATTGATGCTCTCAGCGAGACGCGCCGTGCTGCCATGTCCGGCGACGATTTCATCAAAAGCCTGGAGCATGGCTTCGGTCTCGGCGGGTTCTTCCCGCTCCGGCCGCCCAAGCTCCGCCAGCACCGCCTGCCATCGCGCGCGCCATTGGCTGAGGGCGTCTTCCGACAGGGCATGCGCGGCGCGCGCGTCCAGCAATTCCTGGCTGGCCTGACGATGCCTGATTTCCAGATCGTTTCGTTCCTGCCTCTGCTTGCGTGCCTGTGACAAAGTTTGATCAGCGAGAGCGAGCAGCATCGTCAGATCGGATGAGCCATGATCAAGCCGCGCGGCCAGCGTTTCAGCCCAGAGGGTTTGGCGGTGATGAAGGAAGGCGGTGGCCGCGAGGGCGAGAGCATGGCGTTTCTGGACTTCGATCACCTGTTCCCGCGCGTTCAGGAAAGTCTGAATGTCTTGCGGTCCAGGCTCGTCTCCCAGGGCGAAGGGCGCGCAGATCTGGGTCCACGTCCGCTGTGTCTGGATCAGTTTTTCATTGGCCAGGCGTGATCGTCCGGCGGCGGCGGCGGCGCGGCGTTCCGCTTCCGTGACGGCGTGACGCGCGTTTTCGATCCGCGCGATCAGCTCCGCTTCCGCGAAACGCTGGTCCGTGATCGCATCCGCCTCCGTGATGCCACGCTCGAACGCCAAAGGCAGGGGCATTCCCGCCGTTTGGGTTTGCTCGTCCGCGGCAGAAGCGGGATCGTCCGTGAAAGCGCGCCGGTAAACCAGCCGCCACAGACTGTCACGATGCGCGCGGGCCAGGGTCTGTGCTGTCTGATCCGGAATCGCGCCACCCCGCGCGAGGGTGGCCATGCTGACCCGTGCCTGTTCCAGTCTGGCATTTTCGTCATCGAATCGTTGCCGCGCGGCGTTGACCTCGTCGCGCGCGGCCGCCAGCGCGGCGGCATGCCCGCCATAGATCTCCATTGTCAGCGGCCTGACCGCGAGAAGACTTTCGGCGCCTCCTGACCACCCCGGCACACGCGCACAGGCCGCGTTCAGCGCCTCCCCCGCCTCCACCTGGGCTTTTTCCATTTCGGCCCGGTGTTTGGCGGGATTGCCATCAGCCCTGATGATCGCGAGGAAACTTTCCAAAGGCTGAACATCCGCGGGGGGAGCGCACGCGCTCAGACACTGATCAATGTCCATGAGATCGCGGGCGCGGATGGTGATTTGCCTGGTAGCGGTTTGTGACGCGTTATGGATTTCGATGTGATCTTTGATCAACTTCTGGGCGCGGGCGCGCACCACGCGGGTGGGCGCGGCATCAATGGCGCGATGGGCCGGCACCAGCAGGCCAAGCTGTCTCAGCAAATCCTCCATGCGCGCCAGACCGTATTCATGCTGGCCTTGCAAACCCGGAAGAGTGTCCCGTGCCTTGCGTGCCGCGCCGGCTTCACCGGCCAGACGTTCAATCTGCTCCGCGTGCGCCAGAAACCCGGCATCAAACGTGACGTCACTGGCGTCCCGCGTGGCTTTGTCGAGGTCAGCGCGGGCTCTTTCAGCCATGGCTTCTTTGGTCACGGCATCCAGGCGCGCATCGCTCAGCGCCTGCCAAAGGTCAGGAGACAAGACCGGCGCGCCGGAATGTGTATCGAGCCATGCCGCCGCCTGAGCATGACGCTCCAGGATCGGGCGCACCCGGCGCACACGTTCCAGCCGCGCGATTTCAGCGGAAGCCGCTTCCGCCGTGACATTCCTGTCGCGCTGTTGTTCTTCCAGTGCCTCAAGCTCACGTTTCTGGCGAAACCATTCATCGGGCCGCAATGCCGCCGTTCTGGCACGGCCCCGCGCGTCCTGAAACTGGTCGAGAAACTTATAGAACGGACGTGATGCCGTTTTCCGCGCCGGCGCGAGTTCGTCCCGCTGTTTCTCCAGCCGCTGTTTCAAAAATCTGGCCTGCCGCACACCGCCGGCGGCGGATAACAAGGCGCTGGCGACATCACCGCCGCTTTCCAGCAATGCCTGCCCGCCGCCGCGCAACGTTTCGGTGTCAAGAACGAAAAGCCGTTCCAGGAACGCACGGTCCCGGCCACCCAGCATGCCGTGCAGGAAAGCGGGGTCGATCATCTGATCGTCCGCGCCGGTGAGGACATTACCGCGCGTTTTCCGCCGGCTGAAGACAAACTGAGATCCATCGCGCCGCGTGATGTCCGCGACCATCCGCATTCCGGGATAACCAAAACGGAATCCCATGGATGTTTGATTGCTGATGCCAAACAACAGGTCCGTGACCGCGTTGCGCAGCACGGATTTCCCCGCGCTGTTCGGCGCCAGCAGCACGTTCACGGCGCCTGGCCGCGGATCGAACCAAATGCGTTCGGACTCGTAATTTCCGTAACGATGCAGCGCGAGGGAGGTAAGACGCATCAGCCGTCACTCATTCAGGGAGCCAAGCAGCAGATCGCGGGCGCGTTGGATCAGATCGTCCGGAATGCCGCCATTCACCACGGCTGCCGCCGCGTGCTGCCCGCCAGGGATTTGCCGCAGAAATGGCGCGCGATCCAGCATCGCCGCCGCATAAGCGCGAACGCCTTCCAGAAGCTCGTCGCCGCCGACGCTCTCCAGCGTCCGCAGCAGTTGCCCGATGGCATCGGTCTGCCCGGTCATTCCGTTCAAGGGCCGGGTGGCGATTTCAATCGTTTCGGTCCAGATCATCGCCGCATCGGCGGCCGAGAGGACTTCAGCGCGAATTCTCTCGCGGACCGCGCCAAGATCCCGGCTGAACATGTCATGCGCCACACAGGCGCCGGACAAAACGATGCGAACCGCCAGCAACCGCCCCTCCGCCAGGCCAAGTTCCACGTTCAAAGCCGCCCGCACCTGGGCCAGCGCGGCTTCCTCGTCCGTTTCGGCGGTCAGTTCAACCGGAACACGCGCCCAGCGGACTGTATCGAAGGCGACAGAGGAGGCATCAATCACTTTCCCATCCACCACGGTCACCACGGTCGCGCCCTTGGAACCTGTTTCGTTTATGTTACGGCCTTGCAGGTTGCCTGGAAAGACGATCCATGGATCGCGGGACAAAACCTCACGCGCATGGACATGTCCCAAAGCCCAGTAATCGTAGCCGTGATCACGCAGTTGATCAATGGAGCAAGGGGCGTAAGTGTCATGACCCTCACGGCCATCAATCGCGCTGTGCAGCAATCCGATGTTGAACCGGTCCGGATCGGGAGCCGGATAAGCCCGCGCGAGGTTTTCAGTCACGGCCCGGCTGGCGAAGCTTTGCCCGTGAATCGAAACGGGCAGAGTGCTCAGGCGGAAAGTTTCCGGT
>JAYVCG010000710.1:0-2708 GCA_043750075.1 Acetobacteraceae bacterium
CCAGCCCCAGTCCTGGGCCTCCCTGACTGGTGCCTCCCGGTATCGGGGCCACCGGGAGGATGACCTGGGTGGCCGCGATGTAGCGGTCCTCCACCGTGCCGGCGCGCAGGAAAGCGGTTTCGGTGACGCGCGCGCCACCTGGCGCCGGGCGGAGGATACACCACGGCGACGGTGACCGCGCCGGCGGGCGGGGCTGTCCGGTCCAGGGAGGCATCCGGCGGGGCACAGGCGGCGGCGGTCAGGGGAAGGGCCATCGCGTTCAGCAAAGAGCGTCGTCGCATCGTTGGGCTCCATGGCGCCAGACTGGTCCGGCCGGATCACGGGGAAAACACCCAGATCATCTGGTGACGCGAGAGAGGTTCGTCCACCCGCCGTCCAACGATGCGCGCGCCGCCTCCGCCCTCAGATGATTTTCTTCTCCCGCAGCGCCGCCAGCGCCGCCGCGTCGAGACCGAGTTTCCCGCCCAGTACCGCGTCCGTGTGCTGGCCGAGGGTGGGGGGCGGCAGGCGGTAATCGGCGGGGGTCTCGGAGAGTTTCACCGGGTTGGCGATCATCTTCATCCTGCCGCCGGTGGCGTGCTCCATTTCCAGCACCATCTCACGCGCGATGACGTGCGGATCGGCGAACACCTCGGAGAGTTTGTTGATCGGGCCGCAGCCGATGTTCAGGGTTTCCAGTTTCCCGATCCACCACAAAGTGGGGTGCTGTATCACCGTGGCGGTCAGCGTGTCCGTCACCAGTTGACGGTTTTGCACGCGGGCGGCGTTGGTGGCGAAGCGCGGGTCTTCCAGCAGGTGGGTCAGCGCGAAGGCCTCGCAGAATCGTTTAAAGGTTGGATCGTTGCCGACCGACAACACCATGTGGCCGTCCTGGGTCGGGAACACCTGATAGGGCACGATGTTGGGATGCTGGTTGCCCAGACGGGCGGGGTTTTCCCCCGTGGAGAGGTAGTTCATGCCCTGGTTGGCGAGCCAGGCGACATGGGTGTCGAGCATGCCGATGTCGATCTGCTGGCCGTTTCCGGTGGCGTCGCGGTGGCGGATCGCGGCGAGGATGCCGATGCAGCCATATAATCCGGCGAACAGATCGGCGACCGGCACGCCGACTTTCTGCGGCTGGCCGTTCGGCTCCCCGGTCAGGCTCATCACCCCGCCCATGCCCTGGATCAGGCTGTCATAACCGGGGCGCGGCGCGTACGGGCCGGTCTGGCCAAAGCCGGTGATCGAGCAATAAACCAGTTTTGGAAATTTTTCGTGCAACTGCTCGTAGCCGAGGCCGTATTTGGCCAGCGCGCCGACCTTGAAATTCTCCACCAGCATGTCGCTGGTTTCCAGCAGACGATGGATGATGGCCTGGCCTTCCGGCTTGCCGATATCGACCGTGACCGATTTCTTGTTGCGGTTCACGCCGACGAAATAGGCGCTTTCCTTCGTCTTGGGCACGAAGGGGGGGGCGAAGCCGCGGGTGTCGTCACCGGCTTCCGGGCGTTCGATCTTGATAACCTCGGCGCCCAGGTCGCCCAGCATCTGCGTGCAGGTGGGGCCGGCCAGGACGCGGGTCAGGTCGAGTACGCGGAGGCCCTTCAGGGGGCCGGAAGGGATGGGTTCGGGCATGGTGATTCTCCTGGCATGGTTTCATCACGGGTGGGCCGGGCTGTCACCCCTGGTGGCACGCCTGGTGGCACACCCCTCGCCGGCACCTTTGCCAGCATACCCCTGCCGGCACGCCCCTGCCGGCACCTCTGCCGGCACACCCTCGCCGGCACCCCTGCCGGCACACCTGCCAGCACACCCCTGGCCGCCCCCCCTGCCGGCCAAGGCGGCAGGCGGCGCGGCGTCAGCCCAGCACGCTCGGGTGAAACAGCTCCTCGGGCGTGATCGCGCGCGCCGCGAGGCCATCTTCCATGGCGTAGCGGATCATGCGGCGATCTCGTCGCGGTTGCGGGCGAAGCCATAGGGCCAAGGGTCGCCCCCCATGACGGCCGCCTGTTCGGCATAGGCCGCCGCAATCCAAGGCAGGGACACGCGCAGCACATTGACCAGTTGCAGCTCGGCCAGGGAGATGTCCCATGCGGCGGTGAAGGCGCGTTGCATCTCCAGCGGCAGCCAAGGGTGCTTTTCGGCCACATCGCGGCGCACCGCCAGGCAATGCATGATCGGGAAGAAGCCGCTGGCCTGATGCCACGCCTTTTCCTCGGCGGCGTAGTCGGGCCAGAGGCGGGCGATCTTGCCCTGGCCCAGGGCCGCCGGGATGCGCGGGCCGATCAATGCGTCGACATGGCCGGCCTCCAGCGCCGCTTCCGGGTCCATGCCCAAGGGCGCCAGATCATGGCCGGGCGGGGCCGCGATGGCCACGCGCTCACCGCCGCTGCGCCAGCGGATCGATTTGGTGTCCACGCCATAATGGTCCCGCAGGAAGCCGCGCACCCACAAGGCCGCCGTCTGCTGGAATTCCGGCAGGGCGATGGTGCGCCCCGCGAGGTCGGCCGCGGTGCCGATGCCACGATCGGTGCGGATATAGACGCCCGAATGCCGGAAGGCGCGCGAAAGAAACACTGGCACGCCGATATACGGGCTGTCGCCGCGCGCCGTGGTGACGATGTGGCTGCCCATCGAAAGTTCGGAGACATCGAAGGCGCGGTCACGCAGGGCCCGGCGAAAGATGTCCTCCGGCTCGCCGGGCAGGGCCACGAATTCCACGCCGGGGA
>JAYVCG010000711.1:0-5561 GCA_043750075.1 Acetobacteraceae bacterium
GGCGAACATCGACGAACGCGTCATGCTGGAAGCCGCGCCGATCACCATGCCGGGGTTGCGTAGAATGGCGCCGGAGACTACTTCGGATGCGGGATGATGGTGATGATGTAATAGATGTCGCCCGATATATGAAAATAGAACCGGTAGTCCCGGTTCACGCGCCCTTGCCACACATCATCGGTGCCGCCGTATTTCTTGGCGTTGAGCGAGGGATGACGGATGTTGCCTTGCAGGAAGGCCAGTTGCTTTCGCACCAGAGCTTTCAGTTCTGGGGAAAGATAAGCAAAATCCTGGCGGGCTTTTTTGGTGAGTACAATTTCCATGCCTATTCGCTGAATTTTTTACCCTCGTCAGTTTCCAGCCACACTTCCAAATCTTCCATGCTGCTGAATGCAGGAGTGAGCCGCCCAGCGCGGACATCTTCCAAAGCCACGGCCAGTGCCGCGTCGATCTCTGGATGGCGGGGTGCCACGTCCTGCGGGATGAGGACGATCCGGTTTCCCTCTTCCACCACCTCCACATAGTCGCCCACGTCCAAGCCATGGCGCTCTCGCAGCTTCGCTGGCAGCGTCAATTGTCCCTTTTCCTTGATCTTGACCAGCGGCATGGCCGCGCCTCCTTGGGTTTTCATGATTATGTAGCTGGATTTTCTAATTTTCCAACTTTTTCAGCATACATTGTTGATTGGAAATGTCAAAGCGCGTGGCTCATTCCCTTTCCGATTTCACAACAGGTGGCGAACCTTCGTGCGGCTTCTCTACTGTGTGGGAAGCCCAAGCTGCTTTTGAAGCTCCTCCAGGGAAATGGTCTCCCCGCGCGCGGCGTCCTCCCTGCCTCGGCGTATGGCCTCGATTTCATCTGGCTCCGCGTCCACCACCGGTATGGCACGGCTGCCCACGGTGGTCAGGTAGTGCCGGAGTGCCTCTCGCACGATCTCCGGGCGGGTGCGCCTTGTACGTCGGCAGACACGGTCAAGATCATCAAGAATATCTGACGGAAGCGAAAAGATGATGGTTTTGGTGGGATGTTTGCTCATGATCCGAATCCTCATTCACGGTAATACCGCTCCAGCACATCGCGTACCTGTGAATTGTCCGCAAGATTGCCGAGGTGCGTTTTCTCCATCAAAAGCTTAAGCCTGCTACAAGCCATGCGTGTCTGATTGCCGGGCGGCATTCCACAAACAGATTATATCCACGCGATGACGCGCATCGTCGATTATATAGATGATCCAAAAGGCCGTACGGCCCAGCTTGAACAGCTTGGCGCGATAAGGCTCCCCAGTCTCGTGGAACCAGGAAAAAGCGTTGGGATTATGGGCAATGACAATTTCCAGATCATGCTCCAATGCCGCGAGATATGTTCGGGCGGTCTCGGTACCAGCTTCTCGTTTCAAATAGCGGGTAAATTGGCGGATGTCCCGGCTCGCTCGGGAGTTGCGATGAATTTCGTGCGGCATACAGAGGTTTTAGCGGGGCAGTCGTGGTTTGATTCCCAGAAGTTCATCAAGTTCCTCGTCGCTGAGATCATCATTCAGGATCGCCTCGAATTCCTTCCGCAACATGCCGGGCTTGAGCACATGATGGTTGCCTGCCGCGTATTCGGCACGGCTTTCCTCCAAACTGGCAAGCAACTCCGCACGCTCCGCATCGGAAATGCGTGGCACCGCCTCCACGGTCGGGACAAAGATGGTGTCTGATGGTCTAGATATAGACATGAATAAAGCATACCACGGTGTTGGATAAGTTCAATGAAGCCGGTTCGCGAGCGATAGATGACGCTGCTACCCCTCCAAGATCACTCGGGTGAACCATACATTAATCAAGTCCACGGCCTCCCGCATTTCCACCTCATACCGGTAACGTTGATAAACCCCGACGATGCCCGCCCGTGTGCCCGACACATGGTTGAGAAGGGCTTCAATCACCTCAAGCTTGACGCCGAGTTTTTGTAGGTTGGTGGCGTAGGTGCGCCGCAGATCATGCAGCGTCCAGGGATCAATGGAGGCTTTTCCGTCGAGCCTGGGCTTCGCCTTGCTCCAGCCGTTGAAGGCACGGGGAGAAGCGCCGGTACCTCGTGCGGGAAACAGCAGCGACGTATCACTCTGGGCCTGACACTCCGACAGTAGCGCATGTGCTATACCGCCAATCGGAATGTGGTGCGTCCTGCTGTTTTTCGTGATCTCCGAGGGAAACGTGCATGTTCGTGCTTCAAGATCGAACCACTCCCTCCGCATCCCCCCTATCTCGCCGCGCCGCTGTCCGCTCACGATCAGAAGCCGCACGATTGCTGAAAACGGCCGCGAGCATTGCCCGGCGGCCCTCCAGACCGCGCGCAATTCCTCGTCCGTCAGCGTGCGCTCCCGCGAAACGGCCTTGGCGGGCCGCTCAAGGTCATTGATTGGTGAATGCGGCAGGTAGCGCCTGCGGACGCACCAGCCAAGGAAGTTCCTGATGGCAATATGCGCGTGGTTGGCGGCACTGGGATGCCCGGCCGCGATCATGCCGTCGGTGATCTGGGTGATGTCGTGCGTGGTCACGTCCGCGATCTGCTTGCGGTGCAGGGGCGCGAACTGCCTGGTCAAAATTCGCGATACCTCGCCCGTGGTGCCGGGGCGGTTGTTGGCCGCGTGGAAGGTGAGGAAGGCCTCCAAGGCCATGAGGAAGGTTTGTCTCGGACTCTGGGGGTGCTGACTGAGGGTCTGCTCGGCCAAGAGCCGCTGCGCCTCCTGGCGGGCCATTTTCAGGCTCACCAGGGGATATTTCCCCAGGGAGGTGCGCTGCCTTCGCGCCCCATGCATGAGGTAGAAAGTCCTGGTGCCAGCCTTTGACACGCGACACATGAACCCCTGGATGCTGTCGTCCCGGTAGTCCCGCTGGCCCTCCTCTGGCACCGGCAGGTTTTTGATTACGATGTCAGTGAGGTGCATCAGTCTCTCCTCCCTAGGCTCATTTTAGGCTCATCCGTGAGCGGAATAGTGGGGAGGGAGCATGAGACGGCATGAGAGTGGAAAGCAAGTTAAATCAGCGGGTTGTGTTCAAAATGAGGTGCCTGGAAAAAGCATGAAAATGGTGGAAATCAGTCTGGGGGACTGGGGGTCGTGGGTTCGAATCCCGCCGCTCCGACCATAAAATCAAAGGGCCGGTACGAGAACCGCGTCCGTCACGGCACGCCGCCGTCCGGCGTCAGCCCCAGCAAGGCCGCCACTTTTTTTTGAACATCGATGATGGTCCCGGCCCGGGCCAGGCGGCGCGCGAGACCGGCGTTACTCCTTTGTAAAAGCGCGGCTCCGGCGGCCAGCGGATTGGTTTCAGCGGCTTTCGGTCCGCGTTTGACCGGCGTCCGCGCGTCGAACGCCCTGGCGTCCCTCTGACGGCGCCAATCACACAATGTTGACGAATAAATGCCCTCGCGGCGCAGGATCGCGCCGATCTCACCCGTCCCCGCGGCCTGATCGGTCAGGCCCAGGATGCGCGGCTTATCCTTCGCGGTGGAGGTCCGGCGCCGGGGGCGGGACGAAAATTCCGGGGACGCCGGGGCGGGTGTCTCACTGTTGTTGGCACGGAGGGCTGCGGTGAACCCTCTTTTACGTGGATAGCCTTCCATCTCATCAAGGCTGAAATTTTTCTGACACCCTTGGCCTGACATAGTGCGGCGACGAGTTGGGAGCGGCTCAATCGTCGAAAGGAAGATGATTTTGTTCATACCACGAATCCTGTCCGCTGGCGCGATCCTTATCGGCCTGTCCATCGCCATGCCCGCCGCCCATGCCGGTCCGTTCATCTTTTCAGGAACCGATGCCGACGACCATGGTTCCACCTCGGGTACGACCAATGCAGGCGGTTGGCTGTACATGCAAAAGGTTATCGAGAACCTGGCGCTGAACGTGACCAATGGCAACGCGGTTGTTGTATCACTGGGTAGTGACCCATCCACGAAGGCGGGCAACGCGGCGAACGCGGCCTTTAACAATTCCACCCTGCCGGGGCTCGGATGGACCTTCCTGTCCGTCAACGGCGCCACGGGCATCAGCAACTTTCTGACTGGCTCGGGCCTGGGCACCGTGACCACGGCCGGCATCATCATGCTCGACTCCGGCTCCAACGTGACTGGTGGGCTAACAAGCACTGAGGAAACAGCGCTTTCGAGCAACGCAGGCGCCATTAACACGTTTGTGGCCAGAGGCGGTGGCCTGTTCAGCCAGGCGAATGGGTACGGCTGGCTGACCGCCCTTGGTCTCGGTGTGACCGTGAGCGCGGAATCAAGCACCAGTATTCAACTTACGGCTGCTGGAAACGCCGCCTTTCCCGGGCTTACCAACTCTGACCTGAGTTCTGGTCCTTACCATGTGCGATTTAACAACGTTGGCGCGTTGCCAGTCCTCGGAACCAGCGTCAACACGGGTAGTGACATCATCATCGGGGCTCTTAGCGGCAGCATCACGGAGCCTGCCGCCTCCTCGGTTCCGGAGCCTGCTTCCTTGTCGATGCTGGGAATCGGACTGGCGGGGCTAATGGTTACCCGCCGCCGCCGCGGAACACCTCAGTGACCGCGAAGCCGTGGAGTCTCGTCGGAGCTGGTGTCTATCACCACGTCTCAGCGGCACATTTGAAGCGCTACGTTGGCGAATTCGATTTCCGTTACAACACTCGCGGCATCAGCGACATGGAGCGCACGATGCTCGCCGCGGAAGGCATCAAGGGTAAGCGCTTGACGTATCGGCGGACTGGTCAAGCCGCGAACGCCTGAGCAGAAGGCCAGGGCATTTAGAAAATGGAAGAAAGAGCATGAGCAACGTGACCGTTAAGGTATCTGGCACAACCGTAGATCACGTCTCATACACGTTCCCGTGGCCTGTGTGATTTTTCAGAACAAAATTATGCTTCCCCACTCACTCCATGTTGTTCTGGACAAGCGACTCTCGTATCGACGAGTAACCCACGAAACCCCAAATGACACACCATTACCGGGAACGTGCATCAGACGGACGAGAGGTATGTGGGAGCGTTGATCTCACGATTCAGTCGGCGCAAGCATCGATACCGCTAAAGTTTCCGTTTGTGCAGGCGCATGGGCTGGATGAAGCGGTGATTCAGGCACTCCATGATTTGAAGGTATGGTCCGAGATGGTGTCTGTGGCGTGCGACGAAGCTCCACGGAAAACACCAATGCGCCGGTGACCGAGCCGTCCAGATGAAACTCAAGATGACCGGACATGGGCTACCTTTTGATTGGCGGCTTGTTCTGCGTTGAACGCTCGCCAGGTTTTGCCGGCTTCACGACCTTATCCACTGCGGCCTCAAACCGCTCCCAGGCGTCGGGCGCGAGATCGATCGGCTCGTCATCCTTAACTGTAGGTTTTCCTGCCATAGCCAACCCCTGGGACATAATTGCGCCGCCAACAGGCGACGATACCCGAACCATTACCGCCGCCGCGAAGGGCGAAGCAAGCAGTCAATGGGAGCTAAGGCGACGCCCAAAGACTACCGAATCGCGTGAGGTGACGCGGCCTGGGATTCCGGCGAGGGAGATTCCGGCGCGGGCGAGTAGTTCGTAGACTC
>JAYVCG010000712.1:0-3146 GCA_043750075.1 Acetobacteraceae bacterium
TGGCGGGGAAAGACCGCTATTTTAACACAGATTTTCAAGGCGAGGCCACCGATTACACAGAGCGTGGTGGCTCCGTCCGTGTCTCCCGTCCCCAATGCGCGGGGAACGGAGGCAATGGCGCTTCGCGCGGGAAGCAAGGCTCTGTGTAATCGGTGGCCTCGCCTTGAAAATCTGTGTTAAAAATGCGGTCTCGCCACCACGAGGGCCGCGGGCCCGCCACGCCTCCGCTCTTACTCAGTAGCCGGTGATTTGGGCTACACAAAATTTTGATAAACCTCGTTGATATCTGCGTTTTATGGTTAAATTTGTAGCCAAAATCACCGGCTGCTGAGTAAAGGAGCGATGACAGCGTGGCGGCCCCAGGCGCCCTTTCAGCGGATCGGCGCCGAGTACATCAACCCGCCCCGGCTCCACAGATCGTTCTTCCCCCGTGGCAGTTTCAACGGACTGCCCTGGCCGAGATTACGCTCGAACATTTCGCCATAATTCCCCACGGCGCGGATGGCGTTATATGCCCAGAGATTGTCGAGCGCGATGAATTTGCCGAAATCCCCGGTCAGGCCCAGAAGCCGTTTCACGGGCGCGCTGGTGCTGGTGAGTTTTTCCTCGACATTGGCCTGGGTGATGCCTTGTTCCTCGGCCTCGATCAGCGCGTTCAGGGTCCATTTCACGATGAGATACCATTGATCGTCGCCCTGGCGCACCGCGGGGCCCAGGGGTTCCTTGCTGATGATGTCGGGCAGGACCATCTGGTTGTCCGGATCGTGCATCAGTGTCGCGATGGACGCCAACTGGCTGGCATCGGTCGAATACGCATCGCAACGGCCTTTGTTGTAGGCTTCGCGGCCTTCCTCCGTCCGCTCGAACACCACCGGATTGATTTTCACCCCGTTGGCGTGCGACCAATCGGCGAGATTGAGTTCGCTGGTGCTGCCGGACGCCACGCAGATCGAGGCGCCGTCAAGGTCTTTCGCCCGTTTCACGCCCGACGATTTGCGCACCAGGAAACCCTGCCCGTCATAGAAATTGACCCCGGTGAACAACAGGCCGTTGGCGGCCTCGCGGGTTTGCGTCTGGGTCAGCACTTCCACCACCAGATCGACCTGACCGGACTGCAACACTGGCAGGCGTTGCGCGCCGTTGGTGGGGATGAACCGCGCCTTGCTCGCGTCGCCGAACACCGCCGCCGCGACGGCACGGCAGGTATCGGCGTCAAGGCCGCGGAATTCGCCCTTGCTGTCCACGATGCTGAAGCCGGGCGTCGTGGGCGCCACGGCGCATTCCACATAGCCTTTTTTCAATATGGCGCTCAGCGTCGGGCCGGGCGTGTTCTGCGCCAGCGCGGGCGCCGCGAGCAAACCGGTCAACAGCAAAACGGAACGGATCATGATCATGCCTTTGGGATACGGACGATGAAGCGTGCCCCAAGAATCTTGCCCGCGCCATCGCGGATGTTCTCGGCCGAGAGCTGGCCGTGCAAGGCCTCGATGATCTGCCGGCTGATCGACAGGCCGAGGCCGGAGTGCTGACCGAATTTCTCGCCTTGTGGACGTTCGGAATAAAACCGCTCGAAGATATGTTCCAGACTGGCCACGGGAATGCCCGGTCCCTGATCCTCGACGCTGATTTCCGCGAGCAGTCCCAAATCCTTCACCCTGACCGTGATCCGCCCTTTTTCCGGGCTGAACGACTGGGCGTTGCCGATCAGATTGCGTAATACCTGCACAAGGCGGTCCTCGACGGCCAGCACTGGCATCCCGGCGGCGGGCGCGATGACATCCAGACCGGGATCGTGATCCGGATCGCGGGTCGCGTCGTCAATTTCCTTCAGCGTGTGCAGGATCGGCACCACGTCCACCGGCTCCGCCGTCACCCGCGACATTTCCGCGTCCAGACGTGAGGCGGTGCTGACATCGCTGATCAGCCGGTCCAGGCGCATCACGTCCTGGCCAATGATGGTCAGCAATTGCCTGCGCCGCGCCGGGTCCTCGATGCGGGTCAGCGGCTCGATCGCGCTGCGGATCGAGGACAGGGGGTTTTTCAGCTCGTGCGCCACGTCGGCGGCGAAACGTTCGATCGCGTCCATCCGCGCCCACAGCGCGCTGGCGGAATCGGAGACGGCGTTCGCCAGTTCCCCGACCTCATCCTTGCGTCGTAACAATCCGGCCGGGACGCTGCCGGTGCGGCCCTGTCCCTCACGCATGTCACTCGCGGCATCCGTCAGCCGCAGGATCGGGCGGGCGATGGTCAGGGACAAATACCACGACAGCAGCACGGTCAGCGCCAGCGCGAGGCCGAACAGCGCGATGATCGACAGACGGACGGAGAGCAGCGTTTCCTCGACCTCGCGCGCTTCCCGTGTCAGCAGCACGATGCCGACGGTGTGCTTCTCGCGCTCCACCGGTTCGGCGACGGTGATCCACAGCCGGTTATCGACGGTGCGGCGGATATAGGGCGGCATCTGGCGGCTGTTGCCGGCACTTTGCAGGCGCAGTTCCTCCTTCACGTCCGGCTGCCAGTCCGGGCCGCGCGCGCCTGGCGTCATGTCCACCGCCGTCACCGGCCCCCGGTGTGGCACCAGCGAGAGGACGAAATCATACACCTGACCAACGCGCGACAGGATCGGGCCCCGGTCGATGGGGGGCAGCGGTGGACGGCTGGCCATGGTGGTCTGGCCCTCACGCAACTGCGAATCGGCCACGATGGTGCCATCGGGCGCATAGAGCTTGGCCCGCGCGCCCGGCGCCGGATCGGTCAGGCGGCGCAACAACGGGCGCGCGATTTCCGGCGCCAGCCTTGGGTTGTCCGTGTCGGTGGCGAGCACGGCGCTCTCGCCGATCGCGCCCGCGTAGATGCGGGCCTGCTCGCGCAGCGCCGCGACCTGCGCTTCCAGCAGGCCGTTCTGATACTGATCCAGGTACAGCAGCGCCACGACCAGCAGCGCCAGCGGCAGCGCGTTGACCAGCAGGATGCGTCGCAACAAAGGCGAAACCCAGCGCTGGCGGAACCGCCGCTTCGGCGCGCGGCTGGTCAGCGCGCCCGCGGCGAGGCTGGCCCCGTCCGGCACTCAGCTTTCCTTGTAACGGTAGCCGATGCCGTACAGCGTCTCGATCTGGTTGAAATCGTCATCGACGGCGCGGAATTTC
>JAYVCG010000713.1:0-3234 GCA_043750075.1 Acetobacteraceae bacterium
TGGTCGTCGTGACACCGTCAGCCCAGAACGGCGCCGATCCGATGCGGCGACAGATGGAACGGCTTTTCGCCAGGCACCAGGCGATGATGGCCCGCATGATGGCTGGCGGGGAGACCCCGCGCCCGCCGTCCTCTCTCATGGGCGAGATGATGGATCGCATGAGCGGAATGTCCCCAGGCACGCGATCCGGCCCAGGGACGCGATCCGGCATGGTGGCGTGTCAGGAAAGCATCGCCATCACGTTCTCGGGTCAGAATGGGGCCTCGGGTCAGGACGGTAAGCCAGTGGTGCGTGTCACCCGCTCCGGCGATGGCTGTGGCCCAGCCTGGAACATGGCGCCGGTTCCGGCGGAAATCGTTCCCCCGGTCCCGCTACCCCCCCGGCCAAACCTGCTGGAGGTGAATGAACCCGCGCCCACCGTGGTGGAACCGAGGGTGCGCCGCCGCACCTGACACCCAACGCTCAGGCGAACCGGCGCGTCAGGGCGCCGACATCGTCCAGTGTCTCCAGCCGTTCCAGCGCGTCCAGCACCGCGTCCACATCCGCCGCCGCGAGGGGACGCACCGCGTTGGCCGCGCAATCGCGGAACTTGGCGCGCATCGCCTCCGCGCTGAGGGGCTTTTCCGGCGAACCCATCGGGTCCGTGGTTTCAACCGTCACGACCCGCCCATCGGCGAGCCGCGCGGTGAGGGTCAGCCATTCCCGCGATTTCTGGCCCGGAACGATTTTTCCCTTGATACGATCGGACAGCGCCAGCGTGGCTTCGTCCCCCAGGCCCGCCACCTCGGTGATGCCCACCCGTCCATGCACCAGCGCGGTCGCCACCAGGAACGGCAGCGCGAATTGCGCCTCCACCACCTGCGCCGGACGGCGTTTATACGATCCACCACCGAACTGATCGGCATGAGACGCCGCATCCAGTCCAATCGTTACTTCCACAACCTCCATTCCCCCCGCCTGGGCGCGCAACGCGAGAGCAGCATCGATACCAGCATGTAACGGACGGCCGCAGGGATAGGGTTTGAAACTCAACCCCTCCCCCCGGAACGCCGTGCCAAGGTCTTTCAGCAGCAAGGACGCATCGGCGCCGCCAGGCTGGTACAGTTCCAGAAAGCCGAACTTTCCGTTGAAGATGTTGTGCGCGCCCGTGAAATCCCGCCGCGCCAGGAACGCCGCGAACACGCCGCCACTGGCCGCCTGCCCAGCCTGGAGACGCTTGGTGAGCGCCCCGTCCAGGATGCATTGCCGGTTGCCCGCCGCGTGGCTGTAGGCAATGCCCATCGCATGGCGCATCTGCTCCGCGTTCAGGCCGAGCAACAACCCCGCCGTCACCGTGGCGCCGAAAATCCCGATGCAGGCCGTGCGGTGCCATCCCCGGTCCAGCGTCGAGGCCAGCGCGATCCGGCACGATACATCCAGGCCCAGAGCCACCGCGCGGAGGAACCGCTTCCCGTCCACCGCGCCCAACGTGTCCGCCATCGCCAGCCCGGAGGCCAATACGGACACGCCCGGATGGATGGAGCCCGCGCCGTCATGCGTGTCGTCGAAATCGAGCGCATGGCCCATGCTCGCGTTCAACAATGCCGCCTGTGGGGCGGGCAGACGGCGGTTCCGCAGGAAGACCGTGCTTTCCTCGCGCCCGCCCCAATGGTCGGCCATTGTGAACAGCGCGTCGATCCCCGGAGCGCCGCTCCCGCCCAGTACGCAGCCGAACGTGTCGAGGATGTCACGTTTCGTGGCCGTCAGGGTGGAGGCCGGCAGTGCCTCGAACGCCGTGCCGGTGACATGGCGGGCCAGAGCGAAGGCGGGGTCTTCGGACATGCGGGTGCTCCGTGACGGGTTATCCATGGCCGGGATAGCGGGATTTGGGTGGTGGCTCCAGGGGAGGAAGCTGGTGAGACCCGGCCCGTCCGGTCAAACACCTCCAGGCGCGACGGGGCACTGGCGTCCGCCGCCGGGACGCGCTATCGGGCCACGCCGCCATGGACATGAACGTTCCCCCCACCGCCGCCGCCGGGCCCCTGTCCGCTTACCGTGCCATGGTCGCGCGCGGCGAACTCGCCCCCGATCCGTCGCAGGAAAGCGCCGCGCGCCGCCTGCAAACCCTGTGGGACACCTTACGCGGCCACGCCATCGCCCCCCTCAGACCGTCCGGCATGGGCGGCTGGTTCGCCCGCCTGCTGAACCGGGAAACCCCCGCGCCCACCGCCCCGGAAGGCACGCCGAAAGGCCTCTACCTCGTGGGAGAGGTGGGACGCGGCAAATCCATGCTGATGGACCTGTTTTTCGAAAACGCGGACGTGGCGCGCAAACAACGCATCCACTTCCACCGCTTCATGCAAAACGCCCATGCCCGCGTCCACGCATGGAGACAGGACAACCCCAACGGCACCGACCCCATTCCCCCCCTGGCCGACACCATCGCGGCCGGGGCAGCCTTGCTCTGCTTCGACGAATTCCAGGTCAACGACATCGCCGACGCCATGATCCTGGGCCGGCTGTTCCAGGCGCTGTTCACCCGCGGCGTGGTGGTCGTCGCCACCTCCAACATCGCCCCCAACGATCTGTTCAAGGGACAGCCGGGCCGCGACGCGTTCCTGCCCTTCATCGCGCTTATCAAGGAACGGCTCGATGTCGTGCGGATGGACATGGGCCGGGATTTCCGCCGCGAGCGGATGCGCGGCCTGCGTACCTGGCATGTGCCCGCCGACGCTTTCTCCCGCCGCGCGCTCGATGAAGCCTTCGCCACCCTGACCGGCTGCGTGGCGCCGCGGCCGGTGACACTGACCATCATGGGCCGCGCGCTGGAGGTGCCGATGGCGGCGGGCGGCGTCGCCCGTTTCGACTTCAACACGCTCTGCGGCACCGCCCTTGGCGCGGGCGATTACCTCGCCATCGCGACGGCGTTCCATACCGTGGTGCTGGACGGCATCCCGCGCCTGTCGCCGGATAATTACGATGTCGCGCGGCGTTTCATCGTGCTGGTGGACACGCTGTACGATCAGAAGGTCAAACTGGCCGCCTCGGCCGAGGCCGTGCCGGACCAGTTGTACCGGCGCGGGGAAAACGCGAAGATGTTCGAGCGCACCGCCTCGCGGCTGGATGAGATGCAAAGCGAGGACTGGCTGGAACACCAGCATCTCACCTGAATCATCGCACCGGTTCGCCCGCGCGCGGTCAAGGGAAGCCCGCCCGCGCCACACGCTCCTTCCAGACACGCATGGGCGGGCTTGC
>JAYVCG010000714.1:0-3340 GCA_043750075.1 Acetobacteraceae bacterium
TAACAAACCATGGTCTGTCAAGCTCTGCCGCGCGTCGCGCGGCCCGCGCCTCCTTCCGGTCCTGAAGGGCCAGGTTTCCGGCGCGGAGACTGTTGATGACCGGGAAGGAAGGCCAGGGCTCCGCCCTGAAACCCGCTCAGGGACTTTGCCCCCGCGCGCCCCACGTCCCTGGGCATGCTTCGCATGACGGACCTGGTTCCTGGACCGCGCTCCATTGGAGTGGTTCCAAGGGCGAGCCCAACATGCGACGCATGCCAAGGCATGACGCGGGAGGTCCAGGAGGGCGGCGCCCTGCTGGTCGGCGAAGCCTGATTGCCCTGATGATGCTCATCCCCCTTACCGCCCATGCCGTGGAACCCGCCGAACGCCTCCCCGATCCGGCCCTGGAGACCCGCGCCCGCGCGATCAGCGCAGAACTCCGCTGCCTCGTCTGCCAAAACGAGTCCATCGACGAATCCCACGCCGACCTCGCCCGCGACATCCGCGCCCTTGTCCGCCGCCGCCTCACCCTGGGCGATTCCGACACAGCCACTGTCCAGGCGGTGGTGGACCGCTACGGCGACTTCGTCCTCCTGCGCCCGCCCATCCGCCGGGACACCTGGATTCTTTGGTATGGCCCAGTGGCCTTGCTTTTGACCGGCCTCACCGCCATCGCCTTCTGGCTCCGCCGCCCATCCCCCACGCCACCCCCCACTCCCCTGACCGAGGAAGAACACCACCGCCTCACCACCCTGACGCGCGAGGACAGCCCATGATTCTGCCCTTCCTGCTCGCGCTGCTGACCTTCGCCGCCCTGCTACCCGTGCTGCTCCCCCTGCTACGCGGAGCCCAGCCTGCACCGGACCGCGCCTCTCACGATCAGGCGGTCTACCGTGACCAGTTGCGCGAGCTTGACCGCGACATCGAGCGCGGCGTGCTGACCGAAACCGAGGCCGCCACCGTCCGCCTGGAAATCCAGCGCCGCCTGCTCGCCGTCCCCGCCGATCACACCCAAAGTCCGCCCGCCCGTGCGCCCTTCCTCGCCAGTCTCACCGGGATCGTGGCCGCGGGTGGCGCGCTGGCGGTCTATCTGGTGCTGAGCGTGCCCGCGGCCCAGACAACCCCTGGTCTCACCCCTGAAGCCGCCACCGCCCTCACGCGCCTGGCGGAACGCCTGCGCGCCAACCCGGACGATGCCGAAGCCTGGTCTCTCCACGCCCGCGCCATGACCCGTCTGAGCCGCTGGGATGAGGCGGAAACCGCCTGGCGCAAGGTCATTACCCTTGGCCACGCCTCCCCCAGCGCCGTTGCCGCCCTGGGCGAAGTCCTGACGATGCGCGAGAGCGGCACGGTCGGTCAGGAAGCCCGCGGCCTGTTCGCCATGGCGCTCCAGGGCGATCCCCGGCACGACATGGCCCGGTACTATCTGGCCCTGGCCGCGGCCCAGAGCGGCGATGCGAAAGGCGCCATCGCTCAATGGCAGGCGCTGCTGGACGGCATGTCGCCCGGCGCCCCCGGCCGCCAGGACGTGACCCGCCAGATCGCGGAAACCGCTCGCGCCGCCGGCGTGCCCGTGCCGCCGCCCAACGAACGCCTGGCGATGATCGAGGGCATGGTGGGCACACTCGCCGACCGCCTGCGGCAAAACCCGGACGACGCCGAGGGCTGGACCCGTCTCGGCCAGTCCTACGCCGTGCTGCGCCGGGCAGACGCCGCCGCTGACGCCTACGAGAAAGCCGCCGCCCTGAAACCCGCCGATCCTACCTTGAAACGCGCCGCCGCCGAGGCGTTGCTCGCGGGTCTGAAACCCGAGGATCCGATGCCGCCCCGCGCCCTCGCTTTGTTGCGTCAGGTCGAAACCGCGCTGCCGGGCGATCCCACTGTGCTCTGGTATCTCGGCCTGACGGCGGCGCGGGAGCGGCGGCCCGCCCAGGCGCGGGAGTACTGGACACGGCTGAGCCAGGTTCTTCCCCCCGATGGCGAGGACGCGAAAATGGTGCGCGCCGCCCTCGGCGCCTTGGGCAGCGGCCCGTGATCGCCCTGGTCCGCGCCACGCCGGACGACATACCGTTCATCATGGCGACGGAGCGGCTGCCAGGGTACGAGGCGTTCATCGGCCGCTCGGACGAGGCCACGCACCGCGCCCGGCTGGACAATCCGCGGTGCGCGCATTTCATCGCCCATGACGGTGTCCGTCCAGGGGGGCATCCGCTGGGGTTCGCCATCCTGCGCGACTGGAACGGCGCGGACGGCATCACGCTGTTGATGCGCATCGCCATGGCCGAACCGGACCACGGCCACGGGCGCGCGTTCCTGAGCGCGCTGATCGACCAAGTGTTCACGGAAACCGCCTGCCATCGTTTCTGGCTCGGACAGTTCCCGGACAACGCGCGGGCCCGGCACGTCTACGAGGCCGCCGGTTTCGTGGCCGAGGGCACCGCGCGCGGCAACGTTTTCCTCAATGGCCAGCACCATGACGAGCTGATCCTGGCGATCCTGCGCCCGGACTGGCTGGCACGGCGGGCGGCGGCAGCACGGAAAAACACGCATCTGGAATGAGGGGAAGGATCAAGCGCCGTCCGGTCTCCCGCGCGACGCTGTGATGTTTGCCCAGGCACGGGCCATCTCGATCTTCATCCGTGTTTATCCTCTTCAAAAAAATGCGTCTCTCCTTCCGCGAGGACCGTGGTGATGTCCCCGTGCCCGGCCTGACGGCCAGCGGCGCGCACGAGACGCATTTTCCTGAAAAGAATGAACACGGATCAGGACGGATGCCGCGTGAGGTATGACGCGCGGGGGCCGGGTCAGGGGTTTTCCGGTGCCGCGTCCCCTTGAGCGTCTTGCCGCCCACGGTGATGCCGTGCTCGATGAGTTCGGCGGTCTCGCGATGGGTGAGGGTATTGCCCTCGATCGCGTTCGACGTGTAAGTAAGTTCGATATCGTTATATTTTTGCATGTGCCGGAGCGCGTCTCCGGACACCGGGCCTGGCTGATCGAGCGCGGCTTTCTTCGCGCGGATGGAGGCGAGGAGCGTTTCCATCACCCCAGCGCGGCCACGCCCGGCAGGGTCTTGCCCTCCAGCCATTCCAGGAACGCGCCGCCCGCCGAGGACACGTACGACAGCCGCTCGATCACCCCCGCCTGACGCAGCGCCGAGACCGTGTCGCCGCCACCGGCCACGCTGCGGAGCGCGCCGCGATCCGTCGCTCCGGCCACGGCATGGGCCAGGGCCATGGTGGCGGTGTCGAAGGGCGGGGTCTCGAAGGCGCCGAGGGGACCGTTCCAGACCAGGGTTTTAAACGTCGGCAAACGCCCGATCAGCGCCGCCGTCGAGGCTGGGCCCGTGTCGAGGATCATGCTG
>JAYVCG010000715.1:0-3371 GCA_043750075.1 Acetobacteraceae bacterium
GGCGTCCGCGCCTTTTACCCCAGCACCAGCCGCGCCACGTCCGCGGGTTCCGCCGCGATGGCGTCCGCGCCCGCCGCCTCCAGTTCCACGCGCCCGCCATACCCCCATAGCGCGCCGATGGAGCGGATGGCGTTGGCCTTCGCCGCCTCGATGTCGTGCAGACGGTCGCCCAGCATGACGCAGGTGTCCGGGGTAAGGCTCTCAACGGTGAGGATGTGCGCCAGCAAATCCTGTTTATGGTCCAGCCCGCCCTCTGGCAGCGCGCCGTACACGCCCCGCACATACGCGCGCAGTCCCAGATGATCGATCACCCGTTCCGCGAAGTCCCGCCGTTTGGAGGTGGCGATGCACAGCACCATCCCCGCCTCCCGCAGCCGGTCCAGCAGAGGCACGATGCCAGGATAGACCGTGCAATCGTATAATCCCACCGCCGAGTACCGCGCCCGGTAGATGGTCAGCGCCGCGTCCACGCGGTTGTCGCCAAAGGGCTCCAGCAGGCGGGCCAGCGACACCGCGATCGGCGGGCCGACGGCCCAGGTGAGGTCTCCGGCGGTGGCGGGATCGTGGCCGAGGGTTTCCAGCGTGTGCCGGAAGCTCGCCGCGATGCCGGGCCGGGAGCCGGACAGCGTGCCGTCCAGGTCGAGCAGGACCGCCGAGGCCCGGATCCCGCTCAACCGATCCTCGCTCAACCGAGTAAAGCCCGGTTCCGCTTCACGGACTGGGTTGTCGGGTGATGCGGCCCCAGTTCAGCCATGTAGACCGACAAAGCCCAGTCCAGCGCCTCCTTGGCCGCGAACCGGTCGCCCATGTCGCGCAGCACGCCCGCCAGGTTGTTGCAATCGCGCGCGACGTTGACATGCGCGCGGCCCAGGGCCTGTTCGTCGAGGGCGAGGGCGCGCTCGAACGCCGCCGCCGCCGCGTCGAGATCACCAAGATCGTGCAGCACGAGGCCGATATGGTTGATGTCAGTGGCGGTTTCCGGATGCTCAGCCCCCACCGATTCTGTATGAATCGCCAACGCCCGGTGCAACAGCGCCTGAGCATCGATGAAATCCCCAAGTTCGTGCGCGAGACGGCCCAGAGCGCGGATGTCATTGGCGAGGTCCGGGTGGTCGGGGCCCAGTTCGCGCTGCCGCGCCTCGATGGTTTGTTCCAGCGCATCACGTTCGGCGCGAAGCTTCGGCAGATCGGGCATGGCATGTCTTTCGGGCGGCCAGGAGGGGGAGGGGTTCGTATCAGGCGGCGGCCAGTGGAAACAAGGGGGAGAGCCAGAGGCTTCAGGATGCTTCAGGGCAATCGCGCGCCACCATCCCGCCAGAACCTCCCGGACGAAGCCTCAAAGCACCTGATCCGCCGCCCGTCCCGCGTAGAGGTCCATGATCTCCGCCATTGGCCCATCGGCGCGCACGCGGCCTTTCTCCAGCCAGATGACCCGCGTGCACCATTCCCGGATCACAGTGTCGCTGTGGGTCGAGAGCACGAGAATGTCGGCGCCGCGCACCATGTCCTCCAGCCGCGCGCGGGCCTTGTCCATGAACGCGGCATCGCCGGCCAGGAACCATTCGTCCATCAGCAGGATGCGCGGCCGGATCGCCGTCGCCAGCGCGAAGCCGAGGCGCACCACCATGCCGGCGGAGTAAATCCGCACCGGCAGATCGATGAAATCCGACAGTTCCGCGAACGCGATCACATCCTCTTCCAGCCGTTTCAGCATCGGCCGGGACAGACCGCTGTACAGCCCGCGCAGCAGGATGTTTTCCCGCCCCGTGAGGTCGGTGTTCATGCCCAGGCTGGGGTCGAGCATGGCATTGAGGGCGCCGCGGACGCGGACATGTCCGGTCACCGGCTCATAAATCCCGGCGAGGGTGCGCAGCAGCGTGGTTTTCCCCGCGCCGTTGGAGCCGACGAGACCCAGACGCTCGCCGCTGGTCAGGGAAAAATTGATGTCGCTGAGGGCGCGGACGACGACGCGGTGTTGCTGGTCCTCGGTCAACCGGCCGGACGCGGCGGCGACGAGCAGCTTTTTCAGGCTGCGCGTATTGCCGTGATACAGTGGGAACAGCACGGAGATGTCACGGGCCTCGATCGAGGCGTCAGGGGTCATCATTCAGATCCAGAACGCGATCCGGCCGCGGGCGCGCATGAAGAAGGCCCATGCGACCGCCCACAACGCGGCGCTGTACAGCAGCGCGCCCAGCCACACCTGCAACGACGGCACTTCGCCCAGAAGCGGGGCACGGACGATTTCCAGCAGGTCGAAGAACGGGCTGAGCGGCAGCCAGACGGCGCCGGCGCCCAGTTGCTCGGGTTTCCAGATCACCGGGGTGAGGAAGAAGGCAATCTGCATGACGCTGTTGACGATGGGCATGATGTCGCGGAAGCGCGCGCAGAACCCGCCCAGAAGCAGCGACAGCGCGAGGGCGTTCATGATCCACAGCGGCAGGGCCAGCAGAGCCAGGAAGGCGGTCGATCCGGGCCAGATCCGCAGCAGCGCGAACACCACGACGATGACACAGGCATTGTGCGCCAGCACCAGGGCGTTGCGCACCAGGACGCGCATGGCGAACAGGAAATATGGCATCCGCACGGAGCGCAGCACCGTCTCCGCCTCGGTGAACACGGTGCAGGATTCGCTGACCAACGTGGCCAGGAACCCCCACAGCACCTGCGACAGCGCGAGGAACGGCAGGTATTCGCGCAACGACATGTGAAACAGCGTCGAGTACAGGAACCCGAGCGATCCCACCATCACGCCGGTGGAGATCGTCAGCCAGAACGGCCCCAGCATCGAACCCCGGTAACGCAGCCGGATGTCGAGCCATCCCAGGGACCAGGCGAGGCGCCAGAGATGCAGCCCTTCCCGGATGTCACTGACGGCGGAGCGGTGACGGGCGGCGTTGGACAGTCCCGAGGCGAACTCGAGAACCGTGTCGCGCCCGGCATGGGCGGACGCGAGAGTGGTGGTGGCCTGGATCGTCATGGCGCGGGGCAGTACCCCATCACCCGCTTCTGGGCAACAGCCTGGGGGATGGACCGCGCGGACTTTCCGGACGGACACCTGAAAAGCGATACAGGCGGCGGGCGGTTTGACGGGGCCTCCGCCGGACATCCAGCCTTCTGTCCTTCCGCGGATGCGAAGGTTGTGCGAA
Organism: Acetobacteraceae bacterium; assembly: GCA_043750075.1. Lineage (GTDB taxonomy): Bacteria > Pseudomonadota > Alphaproteobacteria > Acetobacterales > Acetobacteraceae > Rhodopila. The sequence goes on from JAYVCG010000715.1 coordinate 3,150, forward strand.
AACCGCCACCGCCATACCCTCCGGGTCAGCCACGGCCAGACCGGCCCGCACCAGCCCGGCGGAGTCACCGCCATTGACGAAGGAAGCCCGCATGAGCACCCCCGAGAAACGGTCCGTGACCATCACCCTCGACGGGACCAACAAGAAGTCGGTGATCCCCCTGAAGTCGGGCACCGCCGGGGCCGACGTGTTCGACATCCGCAAGATTTATAACGATCTTGG
>JAYVCG010000716.1:0-6892 GCA_043750075.1 Acetobacteraceae bacterium
GTTGCGCTATCTGAACAAAAGTTTTGAGCGTAACGTTCTGATGCCGCTCTATGCCGCGGCGCAGGCGTGTCTGGTGACGCCGTTGCGCGACGGGATGAATTTGGTGGCGAAAGAATTCGTCGCGGCGCAGGACCCCGACGATCCCGGCGTGCTGATCCTGTCCGAATTCGCCGGCGCGGCGCGCGAGTTAAGCGACGCGCTGCTGATCAACCCCTATGACGAGGCCGGGGTCGCGGCGGCGATGGACCGGGCCTTGTTCATGAAGCTGGAAGAACGTCAGGAACGGCATCAGGCGATGCTGGCGGTGATGCGGGAAAACAGCCTGGAACGCTGGCGCGACCGGTTCGAGGCGGATTTGCGGGAGTGAAGCACGGAAAGGCGGCTGGTGTCAGCCGCTGATCGACGCCAGCGGCTGGAGTCTCATCAATGACGACGAGGAAGAAGACATCTGGTTGAGCCCCGAAGCATGGGCGCGATGCTTCGAGGGTCTTTATCGTGACTCCAACGCGGATCAACGCGCCAGGCTGCGCGACTACAACGCGGCGGCCATCGAGGATGCCTCGCACTCACTTGGGGCGGAGGTCGTCTTCACCGACCTGTTCGCGATGGACGCGGACACGGCGGCCTCTGGCGCGGCGGCAGGGCCAGGGGAGGCGCCAGGGGGCGGCCTCCCCGGTGCCCATGGCCCGCGTGGCGGGACGGCGTTGTTCTCGCGCGCCCTGAAAACCCGCCCCCTGTTCCATTAAGGAAATCATCGTGCCCGTCCTGATCCGGGTCACGCGCGCGAAAGAGCGCGAAGGAGAAGGTGTGACGTTCTTTCCCTCGCTACTGACTCCCGCCAGCGGCTCCGAGGACCAGCACCAATCCGCTTAAAGGCTGACGCTGCCCTTTCCCACCATTTCCTGGCCCGGCCGCATGGGCATCAGGATAAGGCATCGGCGATGTTTTCCCGGACCGTCATCCTCCGGTCCGGCAGGAGGATCTCTCGCGGCACGGTGCCTGGCCAGATCCCCCGCGCGAGGCGGGGGATGACGGTGAAAAACGAACATCCGTCTCTCGCGCGGCCTTATCCTTAATGCCTGTGCGGACAAGCCGGGCCATGACGCCAGAGTGCGAGGCACGTCAGTGGTTAAACCAGTTGATATTACATCATTACATTCAACTCCGGTCATGGGACATGATGATTAATTTTGAAACTGTTTTGGAAATTAATCAAATAAACGGCATATGTCCTATTATTCATATTTTGTAAAAAACCATGTCCAGAGTAACATTCCCTGGGCCATGTCCGCCGCGCCAGAAAACCGCTTTCCCGATTCTGCCGTGTTGGTTTTTGGCAGGAATGTTCTTCATTGCCTGACAGGCATGAAAAATCCCTTATCATCACATCAGAAAACGATTTTTCCCTGATTTTTCTCCTGGGTCATTGCGCTCTTTTAAAAATTGGTATGAAGTGACAAACATACGAATGAGAAAGACCTCGGGGGAGAAAATGAGGTGCGTTTTGGATCACCGCGATGTCAGACGGCCCGCGTCCTGGCGGTCATTTCTGGTCTGACGGCTTCGGGCATTGTCTCTGGCTTGTCCGCCTTCGCTCAAACACCCCTCCCGCCCATACGGGCGGTGCCACCGCCGGATGCCGGAGGCGCGGCGGCCCTGGGCGCGCGGTCTCCGCTGCCGGGCGTGGTTCCGGTGCCTCCGCCCAAGGTCGCGCCGGGCCTGTCCCGGCCCGCCCCCGCGGCCGTGGGGGCGCCGTCCACCGGGGGCGCGGCGTATGCCGTCCGTTCGGTATCGGTGGAAGGCGTCACAGCCCTCTCCGCCGCTGATGTCGAGCAAGCGACCGCCGGTCTGACCGGCCAGGTGACGGCGGGCCAGATCGAAACGGCGCGCGGCAAACTGCTCTCCCTCTATCGTGACAGAAAATATCTGTACACTACCGTGAAGGATGTCTGGCGCGGCCCGGACCTCGTGTTCCAGGTGGTGGAAGCCTATGTCGCGGACGTTAAACTGGAAGGCGATGTCGGCCCGGCCGGCACGCAGGTCCTGCGTTTCCTCAACCATCTGGTGGGTCAACGTCCGGTCAGCGTCGCCCAACTGGAACGCTGGCTGCTGCTGGCCCAGGACATTCCGGGGCTGACGGTGCAGTCCACGCTCAACCCGTCGGAGGGGGAGCCAGGCGCGCTGACACTGATCGCGCAGGTGTCGCGCAAACCGCTCAGCGGCTACCTTTCAGCCGATAACCGGGCGTTCCATCTGGCGGGGCCCGTGCAGGGGCTGCTGGTCTTCAACCTCGACAGCTTCACCGGACTGGGCGAGCGCACGCAGGTCTCGTTGTTCCGCACTTATGATGGGACCAACATCTTCGGCCAGATCTCGGAGGAGTTCTTCATCGGCGGCAGCGGCCTGAAGCTGAAGATCTACGCGGGCGCGGGCAACACCACGCCCGGCGGCGCGTTGAAGCTGATCGGCTATGACGCGGACACGCGGGTGGGCGGGATGCAACTGACCTACCCATTACTGCGCTCACGCGAGCAACGGCTGGACCTGACCGGCGCGTTCGACGTGATCGAGAGCGATGTCCACGACACCAACACCGGCACCAGCCGCCGGTCGAGTTACGACAGTCTGCGGGTGATGCGGCTCGGGTTCGATTACGCGCTGCTGGACACGATCGCCGGAGCGGAGCGCGGCGGCGTCAACGTCTTCAACATCCGTTACAGCAAAGGCTTGCAAATCCTGGGCTCGGGGCACCAGGGCGACACTTCGACGCCACCACCCAGGCTGGGGGAGCGGGTTGATTTCGGCAAGTTCTCCGGTGAGTTGTCGCGCACGCAGACGTTGTTCCGTCCGACGGACGAGTCCACGCTTGCCCTGCACGCCGCGCTGGGGTGGCAGTATTCCCAGGACATCCTGCCGCCCGCCGAAAAGTTCTATCTGGGCGGCGCGCGGTTCAATCGCGGCTATTATTATGGCCAGGTCACGGGCGACAAGGGCGTGTCCGCCACGGCGGAACTGCGGTTCACCACGCCGCTGCCCTCCCCCGGTTTCGTGCCGTTCAAACTGAACGCGCAGTTCTATGCTTTCTACGACTGGGGCGGCGTCTGGCAGAACGCGCCGCTGGAAGCCGACGTGACCGTGCGCTCCGCCGGGGGCGGGGTGCGGTTTTATGTCGGTGAGTCCACGGAAATCAATGTCGAGGGCGTGCATCGCCAGAGCCTGTACCCCTCGGGACAGGGGCCGGGCGTCTCGGCGCTGAAGTCAACGGCCGTCTACTGGCAGGTTCTGTTCCGATACTGAAAAGAGCGCGCTCCAAAGGGCGCGCCCCGGCGCGAGAGTGTCTGTTGACTACAGAGATATAAGGTACGGTGATGAAAAAGATGGATCGCGCGATCAGACGTCCCCGGACTCTCGCCGGCATCGGTTTCTCCTACCGGTTCAGCCGGCATGGACTGTTGCAGACCACGGCCTTGCAGGCGGTGGCGCTGGCCATGCTGGCCGCGACGGCGCCGCCCAACGCCGCGCGCGCGCAACTGGCGCCCAATACGCAACCCGCGGGGGGCGTGGTCGTGGGCGGACAGGCGAGCATCGCGCAAACCCAGGCCGCGACCACGATCACCCAGGCCAGCCAGCGCGCGGCGGTGAACTGGCAGAGCTTCAATGTCGGCAGCGCGCAGGCGGTGAATTTCCGCCAGCCCTCGGCCTCGGCGGTGGCGCTGAACCGGGTGGTGGGAGCCAATCCGTCGGAAATCGCCGGGCGCATCCAGGCCAATGGCCAGGTGGTGATCGTCAATCAGGCGGGGGTGCTGTTCCATCAGGGCGCGCAGATCGATACCGCCGGGCTGGTGGTGTCCGCCGCCGGGATCAGCAACAGCAACTTCATGGCCGGGAAGATGGTGTTCGATCAGGCGGCCCGTCCGGGCGCCAGGGTCGAGAACCGTGGCAAGATCACGATCCGCGAGCGCGGGCTGGCGGCGCTGGTGGCGCCCCAGGTGGCCAATTCGGGCACCATCCAGGCGCGCATGGGCACCGTCATCCTGGCCGGCGCCGAGGCCCATCGCCTTGACCTCTACGGCGACGGCATGCTGGGCATCAACGTGACCCGGCAGGTGCGCACCGCGCCAGATGGCACACGGGCGCTGGTGACGAACACCGGCGTCGTCTCGGCGCGCGGCGGCACCGTGTCCCTGAGCGCCGAGGCGGTGGAAGGCGTCGTGCAAACGCTGGTCAACGCGGGCGGCGTGATCTCGGCCAACAGCGCGGCCGGGCGCACGGGACGGGTGATACTGTCCGGGCGAGGCGGCGATGTGGCCGTGACCGGGCGCGTGACCGCCGATGGGCGCGGCTCTGGGCGGACGGGCGGCACGGTGGAGATAAACACCACCGGTGCCGTGGCCGTGGCCCAGGGCGCGCGGATCAGCGCGTCGGGGAGCGCGGGCGGCGGGACGGTGGCGATCGGCACCACGCTGGCGCGCGCCGTTGGCGGACCGTCGGTGACGGGGCAGCCGACGGCGCGGAGCGTCACAGTGGCGCCGGGCGCGGTGATCGCGGCCAACGCGACGCGGAAGGGGAATGGCGGGACGGTGGTGGTGCTGTCCACGGACCAGACCACGATGGCGGGGACGATCCGCGCCAAGGGCGGGAAGAAAGGCGGGGATGGCGGGTTCGTGGAGGTTTCGGGGAGGTTGCTTGGCATCACCGGCTCGATCGATGTCGCGGCGCCCTCGGGCAGGCTGGGGACCATTCTGCTCGATCCTGATTTCCTCAACATTGTCGCCGGAGGCACTGGCACCGAGGATACCAATTTCGGGACCAATAAAGGCACGGTGGTGGCCGGTGACGGGCTGACTGGTACGCCGGATACCATATCCAACACCGTGCTCAACGCCTTCAAGGGCAATGTGTTACTACAGGCCACTCAGACGCTGACGGTCGCGGCGCCGATCAGCTTGACCAGTGGCACGGCTCCGCAGAGCCTGGTTCTGGAAGCGGGCCGCGCGATCACCGTCAACACGGGAATCGTCGTGACCGCGAGTGGCGATGTGATCCTGGCGACTGGTGGCGCCGGTCCTTCCAATCCCCCCGCCGCGCTTTCATCCCCCGTGATTTCACTCCTGGGCACGGTCAGTTCCATGGGCGGGTCGGTCAGCCTGCTGTCCGGCGCCGGTGGCTCGATCAGCATTGGGCCGGCTGGCTCGGTTTCCGCCCCGGCCGCGGGCAAGCTACTCACGTTGCAGATGGACACGCTGTCGCTGGCGGCTGGCGGCAAGGTCAGCGTGCCCTCCGGCATACTGGAAATCGCACCGGCGTTGGTGAGCGCGCTGCATCTGGGCGGGCCTGGAGGTCTGGCGATCTCGCAGGCTGATCTCAGCGCCGTGAACGCCGGTACTCTGAGGCTTGGCGCGGCCACGGTGAACAACATACTGACAACAACGGCGAACGCCATTTCGGTCGATGGCCCGGTCAGCCTGTCAGGGATCGCCACGGGACTCGATTTGCGCAGCACCGGAGCGGTGACGCAAACCGCGGCCCTGATCAATGTTGGCACGCTGACTGGACAGACCAGCGGGGTGACGCTTGCTTCCGCGACGAACGCCATTGGCACGATTGGCGCGTTCACGGTGACGGGCGGCGGCGACTTCACGCTGACGAGCAATAGCCCCTTGACGGTGGCAGGTGCGCTCAGCGCGTCGGGAATCAGCCTGACCGCGTCTACTCTTACCGTATCGACAAGTGGAACGGTCACGGCGGCGGCGGCGATTCTGACAGCGGGGACTGACCTCACCAACAGCGGGACCGTGAACGCGAGCGGCGCATCAGGCAAGGCGATCCTGACCGCGACCGCTGGCGCGCTGTCGAACAGCGGGGCAGTCACCGCGACGCAGACGGCCAGTCTGACCGCCGGTAACTTCCTCACCAGTAATGGCACGATCCAGACCACTGGTCCTGGCTCCACCCTGATCTTCCTGCAAGGCACCAGCGGGGTCACCATGGGCGGTCTGGCCGATGCCAGGACGGGCACGGTGGACCTGAACTCGGCCAAGGCCGGCGTTACTCAGGCGCTCACTTCGGTCATCAACGCCGGAACCCTGTTGAGCAGTGGCGGCGTGACCGGCGGGGTGACATTGATCGGGACGGCGAACACGATCGCTGTCCTGGGGGATTTCGCGGTCACCGGCTCCGCTGGCTTCACGCTGCGAAACACCTCGGATCTCACGGTGACCGGCGTGGTCAGCGCCGCCGCGGTGAGTGTGACCAGTCCCAATATCACCCTCTCAGGGAAGGTGACGGATGGCGGCGCGGGCACGGTCAGCCTGATCGCGACGGCGGGAACGATCAGTGAGACAGGCACGCTGATCGCCGGCACGCTGTCGGGGAGTTCAACCGCCGGATCGACGCTGACGGGCACGAACCAGATCGCGACCCTGGGAGGATTCACTGCCTCCTCTCTGTCTTTAAAGGATAATGCGGGCCTGACGATCATCAACACGGTCAGTGCCACCGGCGCGATGACGTTGAACGTGGGCAATCTGACGATCGGACGAAGCGGAGGGCAAACCGGGACCATCAGTACCGGCGTTTTACAAATCACGTCCGGCGGATCGATCAGCGAACCCAACGGCGCCATCATCGCCAGTTCGATGTCGATCGTCACCACGGGTCCGGGCGACGTCACGCTCACCAGTCTCAACAATCAGATCGCGGCGTCCAGCGGCATCACCGTGAACAACGGCGCCATGATACTGGTCAATGCTCCCAGCCTGACGCTGACGGGAGTTCACAGCGCCAAGACCTTGCTGTTCAAGGTCACGGGACCTGGCAACGCCATCACCCTGGGCGCCACAGGCACCATCGCGGCATTGACGGCGACTCCCTCCGGCGGGCGGATTTCCCT
>JAYVCG010000717.1:0-6309 GCA_043750075.1 Acetobacteraceae bacterium
CAGCGGCACCGTGATGGAGCTGCTGCCCAATGCCATGTTCCGCGTGAAACTGGACAATGAGCATTCCATTCTGGCGCATACCAGCGGCAAGATGCGGAAAAACCGCATCCGCGTGCTGGCCGGCGACCGGGTCAATGTCGAGATGACGCCCTACGATCTGAGCAAGGGCCGCATCACGTTCCGCTTCAAATAGCCAGGGCCGCGTCCCATCGCCCCGGCCGTTCCTCCCGATCCTGGTCCGGCCCAGGGGAGCGCGTTCGCCCTGGTGCTGGCGTCTTCCAGCCCGCGGCGGCTGTTGTTGCTGGCGCAGATGGGCATCTCACCCGTCTCGATCGTCGCGCCCGAGGTCGATGAAACCCCTCTCAAGGCCGAATTGCCGCGTCCCTACGCGCAGCGCATGGCGCGGGCGAAGGCCGATGCCGTGCGCGCGCCGGGCCGGTTCGTGCTCACCGCCGATACCGTGGTCGCGGTGGGGCGGCGCATCCTGCCCAAGGCCGCGACCGGGGCCGAGGCGCGGGCCTGCATCGACCTGCTCTCCGGCCGGCGGCATCATGTGCTGACCGCCGTGACCGTGACCGCGCCCGATGGGCGGCGGGCGGAACGGCTGTCCGAAAGCATCGTCACCTTCGCGCGCCTCACCGAGCCCCAGAAGACCGCCTGGCTCGCGCTGGGGGAATGGGAGGGCAAGGCGGGCGGCTATGCCATCAACGGCGCGGCGGCGAGCTTCGTGCGTTTCCTGTCCGGCAGTTTCTCGGGCGTCGTCGGATTGCCGCTGTTCGAGACGGCGCAGTTGCTGCGCGGTTTCGGCTGGGCCATTCCCGGTTCCGGTGTTCCGGGTTCTGGCGATCCCGCCCTGGCCCCGCCGTGACTCCGGCGATCCATGCCGCCTGGAGCCCTGGGGAAATCCGGGTGGCGGTCATGGCGGATGGCATACTGATCGACCATGCGCTCTGGCGGCCTGGTTCCCCCGATGGTCTGGGCGATCTGCACCGGGGCCGCGTCACCGCCATCGTCCCGGCGATGGCGGGGGCATTCGTGGCCCTGGACGGCGCCGAGGGTTTTCTCCCTGACTCCGAGGGCGCGAAAGGCCTCACCGCCGGCACAATCCTTACCGTCCGCGTCACCCGCGCCCCTTTGGGCGGCAAGGGCCCAAGGTTGAGCGCCCGCGTGACCGAGGCGATGGACGGACCCATGGGCTTGCTGCGGCGGGGGATCGATCCACTGCGGGCACTCGCCGCGCGGTATCCGGCGGCGCCCCTTCTGGTGGACGATCCCGCGCTGGCCGCGCTGCTGCGCGCCGATCTGGGGCCGCGGATCACGCGCGTGGCGAAAGCCTTCGATGACGCGATCGAGACGGCGGTGGATGCCCTGACGCGGCCTGAAATCCTGCTGGAGTCGGGTGCGCGGCTGTCGGTGCATCCGACTCCGGCGCTGGTGGCGATCGATGTCGATGGCGGCGGCGCGCTGGCGGGCCAGGACGGCGCGGCGCGGCGGCACCGGGCGGTGAACGCGGCCTTGCTGCCGGAGCTGGCGCGGCAGATCCGTCTGCGCGACCTGTCGGGCGCGATCCTGGTCGATTTCGCCGGGCTGAAGGCCAAACAGCGCGCGGTGCTCGGCCCAGGGCTGGCGGCGGCGCTGGCGGGGGATCCGGCGGGGGGGCGGTTTCTGGGGTTCACTGTTCTGGGTCTGGCGGAGATCGCGCGGCCCAGGCTGCGGGCGCCGCTGCATGAGATGCTGGCGGGACCGCTGGCGGCGGGTCTGGCGGCGCTGCGTGCCCTCGCCCTTGCCATCGCGGCGGAACCGGGACAGGCTGTGACCCTGCGGGCCGCGCCCGCCGTGGTGGCGGCGCTCCAGGCCGATGGCGTGGCGCTGACGGATCTGGCGCGGATCGCCGGACGGGTGCTGAAGCCGCGTTCCGACCCTTCTTTGCCGGCCGATGGCTGGCGTATCGAGACCGTGCATGGCCAGAACTCCCCCACGCTGTCCCATTTGTGACCGGCCGCCCACGGTGGCGAACCGGCCGTTTTGCTCGCCCCGCTGCGCCGAGGTCGATCTCGGCCGCTGGATGACCGGGCAATACCGCGTGCCCGGCCCGCCGCTGGAACTGGACGAGGATCCGCCGCCATCGCCGGACGCGGCGTGAGGGGAGAGGCTGGTGGAACCGGCATCCCACGCCTTTTGTCTGGAATGGCCAACGGCGGCGGCGCAGGCGTAAGCGAGGCGGGGATCAGCATGCCGTTGGAGGCTCAGCCGCCCACACGCGACAGCCGCTGTCAAAGCGTTGCGGTCTCAACTTGTAATGGCATATTTCGAGGCAAGTGACCCAATGGCACCGGGATGACGTCGCGGCGGTACGTCAGCCGTTTCGCCGGTTGGTATTTATCCCATGCATCCGCCGCGAAGGATCTCCAGGTCACGGCGGGATCCAGCCAGCGCGGCGCGTTTATTCACCGGCGTACTCACCCCATTTCACGTAAGCATCGGGGATGCAACGTTTGGCGACCGCGGCGGCCGAGTTGGCCGCGCCACGCGACGGATACGGGCCGACCACAAACACCATGTGACCGGGTTGAAAACCACGGAATTTACCGGACGTGTCGTTGAACGACTCCAGGCCGCACCGCGCCGCCGCGCCACTGACCTTTCGGAGCAGCGCCTCACTCCCCCCGTCGTCGGGATAGGATCCGATGATCACCCACCATCCGGAGCCTTGTCGAGCGATCGCCGAAGGCGCGAACGCCATCGAAATCAGCGTCAGCGACAGGAGCCCGCGCCGCATCGCCTCCCATTTCATGGCGCCAATCTCCCTTGACGGTGTACCGCCCGCGGTTTCTGGGGCACCGTGTCCCGGCAAGTCCCCCGGGATATCAGGAACACATGCCGGTCCGGGCGGTATTCGAGCGCGTGATGGTCAGCATTCCCGCGTGATCGTTCGCCGACATGACGAATTCAAAGGTTCCTCCCTGGAAGTCGATCCGGAACCGTCCCTCCCTGGCGTGCGTATGATGACTCGTCTTGCCGTCCTGTTCCACGGCGATCGTCTTGCCTTCCGCATCCATCAACACCTGAACCTCCGACTCGCCGTCCACCTTGCACCAGAACACGGTGCCGGTGCTCGCCATGGCGACGGGCGCGAAGGCCAGGAAAGCCGAAGCCAACGATCCGAACACGAGACAGCGCTTCAACATGCGATACACCAATCCTTCACCCCATGGTCCACGGCGCAACCGGACCGCCGCCACGCTCAATTATGGCACATCTTCGAGTTTGCCGGGAACCCAATGTCCTTGCAATCGCCGGGCGCCATCCCCCCGCCGGTGAAGATCAGCTTCCACCTGCCCCCCGACTTCTTCAGAAACACCATCGGCGAGTCCAGGTGCGCCACCGCGACGGTCGCCGTCGCGAAGGCGCCCTCGAACTTCACATCGGTCACGGTGACATCCCCCGGCCTGACGGAAGAGCCAGGCTTCGCCAGGCCGCTCTTGATCGCATCCCGCACCGCCGCCACCTCCGCGGCCGGCTGTGCGACCGCCGCGACCGGCGTCATCGCCAGGGCCAACCACAATATCAGCCCGGGAGAGTGCTAACGAAAGATAGCCAGTGTGGCTCTCGATGCTTCCCTAGAGAATGAACCTCCCCGACTATAAACAGGACGCCTCTCCATACCCATTGGCAGTCAAGGCCGTGATAAACCGGGGGAGGCTCACACAATCCCGCAGCGATCGTGCAGCCATCCGAGATCCTACCCTAATCTAAACAAGCTATCTTTCGTTAGCACTCTCCTAGTTTTAACCACTAGCATTGGTCAATTTATGAAAAACTACTTTGGAGAAGCTTCAAAAACATAAGAATTACCCGACAATGCATTAGATATACAAATCCAATTGGCTGTTTCTTCTAAAGGAAAGCACTGTGCAACATAATAGCCTCTTGTGTTTGCATCTTGGCCTGGGACATAAAAATACGCATAAAGCAAGCCGTCCGCTGTTTTTCTTCTTCCAATCAAGCTAATTTGTACATTCGGAGGAAATGACACACCCACTCTATATGAGCGCATCAATCTTAATAGTGATGCGTCAGAAGGCTCTTCTATCGCCTTAGCAGCGTTCGGTAAAATTGATACAAAACTCAGTATGGCAGCATATACAATAAGCCTCATTGTGTGAACCTTTCTATTGTTCTTATTCTGTAGAGCTATTAATATCCTTGCAGCGCCGCTGCCGTGTAGAGGAACTTGCTCCACCTTTAATAATCCCGTCCGCCGAATTATTAGTGGTAACAACACAAGTTTTCACTCTACTAGAAGGGTCAAAAACAATCGTGACGTTCTGAACCTGCGCTTCAGCACCGCCGATAAGAGGGATAATTGTCATATTGACGTTGGTATAACCGTACGACCACCCACTGCTATCTCCGTATAGTTGGGTCTGCGCAGGTTCTCCAAGTAATGTTCGAACTTGGGATTTGTTCATACCCGGGACAATCTGAGAGATGGCGCTGGATGATAATAGACGGCCGGTTTTATTTGAAACAGTACAGCCGCACATAAACAGTACGGCAATAGCTATAGATGTTCCTCTGAAGCTAAGCATCCTCTTTCTCCCCCTTCGGCTTATGCGAGCACTTTCTGAGAAGAATTGCAAGCAGGTGCATCGATATTTTTTGCTTTATACCCTGTTCACGCGAAAATCCGGAAACCCGAATCGGTGAAAATGGCTCAAACGCTGGAGTTTGGCCACTGCGATTTTTCGGGTTTTCGCGCGAACAAGGTATAAATCAACTACACCCACACATCCATGCCCATTCATAGGCTTACACAAAGCCTCTCCCAAGGCGAAGACGGCATCCTGGATCGGCGCCATAATAAAGGAACGCCTGCCCTTGCGTTGGCGAAAACCCCGCACGATCCCGTTCCTGACGTGGTCCGCAGACTGGCAACGCTTGCACATGACCTCGTCCATGACGCTTCTCCAACCCATGTCAAAGAGAAGTCTACAGTGATCCAGATATCCGTGTCTATCTTATGGTAGAACTCTCCAGCCCGGAACCCGGCCAAATTCGTCCGATCGCCATGCCGCGCCACTTTCCTTTTTCGCCCTGGGCTGAAAATACCCGCGGAGAGCCAGGGCCGGCCGAATGTTCGCCATCCCGCGGCGGGCGCGGAGTTTTTCGGTATCGCCCACAGAGTAGTGCGCGAGTTGAAATTTTGGTAACTGCCCAGGTACCCCCCTGGCGTGCCCAGGTAGGCAAGGTGAATCAGGTCTGTGGACACGCTTGTACCGAAAAACGACGCCAAATGGGATCAAGCGCGGCCACAGACCGGTTTCACGGCACCTACCTGGGCAGTTACAAATTTTGTAAGCCAGAGTTTTTGCCAGTGGCGGAAAACTTTTGGCGGGCGGCATGATGAACCGCCCGCGGATTCGGTCCGAATGAACGCAACACCCGGATTTGAGCGGTTTTGCGACGAATCGGGCACGGCGTGCCGCGGTCCCCCAATGAAGCCAATTGTCCGATGCACGACCGCTGACGCGCGCGTGAAGCTCAAGAGGCCATACCCGGCATTTTAAAGGACGCGGGGCGGTAGACGCGGCGTGCCTCCCGCGACGCGCGCCCAAAAAAGCGGCAATCTTCACCAGCCCCAGGGTGTCCGCCTCTTTTCGTGGTTGCCCAATCCTTTTGGACAGGCTTATCCCCAGCTTCGGTGGATAAACGGAGCGAAGGCCGTGGTGCGCGGTGAAAAATGGCGCGCGGCGGCTCGGGAAACGGGATGCGGTTATACTGGTGAACATGCCTGAAAAACAGGCGATCCTTAACAACCCCTGAAGGCCCGCCCCTTTTGAGGGTTGCCCCGGCCTTTTGGACAGGTTTATCCCCAGCTTCGGTGGATGAACCGCAATCCGTCCATAAGTGTTGAGCACCCCGGATGGTTCCCGCGGGATCGCGGAATATCCGGTGCGGCCGCCTGAAAGGCACCACCGCTCCGGTTCTCACGCGGGAAGACTTTCTTGCTTTCCACGCGCCGCGCGCCGTCCCTCACACTATCCCTGGGCCATTTTCTTTCAGGCGGCGGGTCCGGTTGGAATACCCCCTCCCCGTCCCCGCCTCGCGCGGGATAGAGTGTGCCGCATGAACGCGCCGGACGCCCCCCCCACCCTGAAAGGCGTCGCCGCGATCGAGGCGGCGCTGGCGACGATGCCCGGCAATCCGGGCGTCTACCGGATGCTCGATCACAAGGGCGACGCGCTGTACGTCGGCAAGGCGCGTAACCTGGCGCGGCGGGTGCATTCCTACACCCAGATCGCCCGC
>JAYVCG010000718.1:0-2670 GCA_043750075.1 Acetobacteraceae bacterium
GTGCTGGTCGCCGCCGGGCTGGCGTTCACGCTTGGCATGGAGAACGTGCTGGACCTCGTGCCGCGGCTGACCGGGGTGCGCGGGCGGATGGAACTGGCCGCGCGGCTGTCCAACGGCGCCGCCGCCTATGTCGATTACGCCCACACGCCGGATGCGCTGGAGCGGCTGTTGACCGCGCTCCGTCCGCACACGGCGGGGCAATTGCACATCGTCTTCGGCGCCGGGGGCGACCGCGACCGCGGCAAGCGGCCGTTGATGGGGGAAGTGGCGGCGCGGCTCGCGGACCGGATCATCGTCACCGACGATAATCCGCGCGGCGAGGCGCCGGAGACCATCCGCGCCGCCGTCCTGGCCGGTTGCCCGGACGCGCTGGAGATCGGTGAACGTGCGCGCGCGATCGAGACGGCGTTGAACGCCCTGGCTCCGGGTGACGTGCTGGTGGTCGCGGGCAAGGGGCACGAGCAAGGCCAGACCATCGCCGGGGCCGTGCACCCGTTCGACGATGTCAGCGTGATCCGCGATCTGGTGGAAGGGAGGTCGGCATGAGCGTTCTCTGGACCGAAGCCGATCTTCTGGAAGCCACGGGCGGCCTGTTCGGCACGCCGTTCGCCGCCTCGGGCGTGTCGATCGACACGCGCACGCTTCAGAAGGGCGATCTGTTCATCGCCCTGGCGGGGGAATCCGGCGATGGCCACGCCCATGCCGCGCGCGCGCTGGAGGCTGGGGCGGCGGGCGTCATGGGACACCGCCCCATGCCCGGCATCGCGCACGCGCTGTTCGTCGATGACACGCTGGCCGGGCTGACCCGGATGGGCGCCTTCGGCCGCGCGCGGTTCCAGGGCGGAGTGATCGCCGTCACCGGCAGCGTGGGCAAGACCACGACCAAGGAAATGCTGCGTCTCGCCCTGTCGGCGTTCGGTCCGGCCCATGCCGCGGTCGCCTCGTACAATAACCACTGGGGCGTGCCGCTGACCCTGGCCCGCATCCCGCGCGACGCCGCGTTCTGCGTCGCCGAGATCGGCATGAACCACGCGGGGGAGATCGCGCCGCTCGCCCGCCTCGCCAGCCCGCATGTCGCGGTGATCACCGCGGTCGAGGCGGCGCATATCGGCCATCTCGGCGGCATGGCGGCCATCGCCGATGAAAAAGCCGCCATCCTGAGCGGGCTGAACGAGGCGGGCATGGCGGTGTTGCCCGCCGATTCGCCCTGGTTCCCCCGGCTGCGCGCCCTGGCCGGGTCGCATCATGTGCTCAGCTTCGGCGTCAGTCCCCAGGCCGACACGCGGCTGCTGGCGATCGACCCGGACGCCAGCGGTTCCACCCTGCGCGCCAGCATCGCGGGCCGGGAGACGCGGATGCGGCTCAACGCGCCGGGACGCCACATGGCGATGAACGCCCTCGCCGCCCTGACCGCCGTGACCGCTTTGGGCCTCGATCCCCTCACGGCGGTGGAAATGCTGGAGCGATTCGCCCCGCTGGCGGGACGCGGCGCGCATCGGCGTCTGATGCTGGCCAAGGGGGCGGCTGAGGGATCGGTGCTGCTGCTGGATGAGAGCTACAACGCCAACGGCGCCTCGATGCGCGCCGCGCTCGACGTGCTGCGTCTGCAAAAAGCCATCCGCCGCGTCGCCGTACTGGGCGACATGCTGGAACTGGGCGAAGCGGGTCCGGCGGAGCACGCGGGCCTGGCCGGGGATGCCGTCCGCTCGGCGGACATCGTGTTCACCTGCGGACCGTTGATGCGGCATTTGTTCGACGCCATCCCGGCCGGATCGCGCGGGGCGCACGCCCAGAACGCCGCCGCGCTGGCCCCTGTCGTCGCGGCCCAGGTGGGGGCGGGGGACGTGGTTCTGGTGAAGGGAAGTCTGGGTAGCCGCATGAAGACAGTCGTTGAGGCGCTCGACGCCCTGACCAGCCCTGGGGGAGAGCGCGCCTGATGCTTTTCAACCTGTCCCGTCTGTTCTCCGATCATTACGCGGTGGTCAATCTGGCGCGCTACATCACCTTCCGCTCGGCTGCCGCGTGCATCACGGCACTGGTCATCAGTCTGCTGCTGGGTCCAGTGGTGATCCGCTGGCTGCGCTCGGTGCAGGGCCAGGGCCAGCCGATCCGCGAGGACGGGCCGGAGCGGCACCTGATCGAGAAAAAGGGCACGCCCACCATGGGCGGGCTGCTGATCCTGTTCGCGCTCATCATCTCGACCTTGCTCTGGGTCGATCTGCGTAACGGCTATGTGTGGGCGGTGATGTTCGTCACCGTCAGCTATGGCGCGCTGGGGTTCTGGGACGATTACCTCAAGGTCACCAAACGCGACACCAAGGGCGTGAGCGGGCGGGTCAAGCTGTTGATCCAGGCGGGCGCCGGACTGATCGCGGCGATCTGGTTCACCTGGCTGTCGCGTGGCCAGCTTGGCACCGCGCTGACCTTTCCGGTGTTCAAGGAACTGGCGGTGCCGTTGGGCCTGTTCTTCCCGGTGTTCGGGATGCTGGTGATGATGGGCGCCTCCAACGCGGTGAACCTGACCGATGGGCTGGACGGACTGGCCATCGTGCCGACGATCATCGCCGCGGGCGTGTTCGCGCTGATCGCCTATCTGGTCGGCAACCGCATCTTCGCCGATTACCTGCAACTGCATCCGGTGGCGGGAGCGGGCGAACTCGCCGTCTTCTG
>JAYVCG010000719.1:0-3906 GCA_043750075.1 Acetobacteraceae bacterium
TGGCGGGCGCGTGGAACTGGAGGCGGCGGGCGCGGACGCCATCGCGGCGGAACCCGCGGACGTGGCGCGGCTGGTGCTGGGGTAAAAGGCGCGGACGCCTCGCTTCTTCGTGGTGAGGCTTTCGCGAAAGCCCCGCCCCATCCGGCGTTTCCGGATGGACACCGCCGTGCAGCGCACCGCGCGTCTCCCGCCGGTTGTCACTAGCTCGTCAACGTGTCCGGTTTATGTAGCTCGTGATCTGTCCGCTTCGTTCTTGTTCCGTGCCGGGGGCATGCCCCCGGCACGGAACGGCCGCGCTGGAAGCGTGTCATGCGGCCTTGTCCGTGTGTCATGGCTGGTGGGTGTCATGGCTGGTGGCGTGGATTAATCGCGTCCAAAGCCGAGCGGTGGCTGTATGGCCATGATTTCCTCCAGGTTCAGATCAACCATGGCCTGGAGGGCTTCCCCGGTGGCCGTCTCCCGTGTCGCTTCCGGCAAGGCCTCGAGCCAGCGGGCGTATTCCGCCTGAAGCGCGGCCAGTGCCGCGACCGCCTCGATCCAGCGCCGCGACAAGGGACGGGCGCGCGGCGGACGGCGGGACACGGCCCGGCCCGCTGGCCGTTCTGGCGGCGGGCCAAGGCGCTGGCGGTAGCGCGCCTGGCGTTCCGCTCCGGTCAGGGCCTGATCTCCCTCTGGCGTGCGTCCCATCGGCTTGTCCCCCTTGCGTTCCGTCACGTGACGGTATTCTGGCCCGGTCCGGGCGTGATCTGATGGGATCATCCCACCCGGGACAGTTCCGGCGCGGCGACAGGGGGCACGGGCTGAACCATGACCCCGGCGGCGTCGTAATCAGCCAGCCGGTGCGGTCCCCAATGGACCGCCAGCGCGCCGTCCGGATATTCATGCACCCGCACCGTTGCCTTGACGAAGTGCGCGCGCAGCCGATTTGGCGGAAGTCGCAGCCTCAGCCGCCGCCACTTCACCGTGTTATCGTTGCCAACGATCCGGTCTTCCTGAACACACAGGATCTCGCGCCACGCCCCCATGGCACCGGCCACGAACGCCGTGCCTTCCCGCTCAGCGGCGATCGCGAACATCTTGTTGTGTTCCGCCATGTAGGTTTCCCTGAGCCAGTGGTTGGCCGCCTCGACCGTGCTGATCCCAGCCAGCTTCAGCTCTTTCGGCAGACGATCCTGGAGCGTTAAGAACACGCGCTCCGAACGCCCGCGCGCCTGGGGCGAGTAAGCGGCGATGTGTTCGATCCCAAGCTGCTTCAAGGCGCGGCCGAACTGCGTCAGGAGCGTCCGCGACACCCGCCCGTCCGCCTCCGGCGTGAAGAAGTAGTGGCTGCCCCGGTCGGTGTACAGGGAACAGAACAGGCCTTGCTTCTCCACCACCTCCCGCACGCCGCGCAGGCTCGACGCCGTGCCTTCCTCGTCCACCAGGAACATCGAGAGGATGGCGCTCGTCGCGTCGTCCATCGTCACGACGAGATCGTGCTTGACCGCGCCGCCGGGCAGCCAGGCGTGCGTCGAGGCGTCCTGATGCAGCATCATGCCCGTCATCGGACGCCGGGGCCGCTTCTTGCGGTGCGCCGGGCGTGTCTTCGCCGCCTGAACCAGACCCGCGTGATGCAGATGCATCTTCGTCACGGTGTAGCCCAGCACGTAGTTGTGCCGTTTGCCGAGTTGCTCGTGGAAATGCTTGACCGTGAAACCGCGATAAAGCTCACGATACAGGCCCAGCATCCGCTCGATCTCCGCCACCGGCGCCCGGCGCGGGGACGGGGTCAGCCGCTGATCGTCCAGGCCCGGCGGCCCCTCATCGCGATACCGGTCACGCCAGCGGCGGAACGTGCGTTCGCTGATCCCAAGCAATTCCGCGGCCTCCATCTGGCTCAGCTCAGACCGCTCCGAGCGGCCAAGAACTTCGGTGAAACGCATCCGGCGTATCCCTTCGTGAATGCGCGCCCGGTCCATGAAAACCTCCCGTTCTGGAGGGACATGGAACCGGACACTTCACGAGCTACAAACACCGGACAGATCACGAGCTAGGGACACAGCCCGGACCCGCTGTTGCCAATCCGCGTCACCGCATTACGATGCGGGGCAACGGCAATGGGCGAACGCGCCCGGAGGAAAACGCCAATGCTCACGCAATTCGACAGTTCGTACGCGGGCCACATCGACCTGGAGAACGTCGGCTATCTCGGCACCCCGGTGAACGAGCGGCGCTACGACAATGCCCAACTCGCCACCGCCCTGACCAAGGCCGAGGACCAGGCGCGCGCCATGGACCGCCTCGGCTACGGCACCTTCTGGATGGCGGAACACCATTTCCAGCCCGAGGGCACGGAATGCCTGCCCAACATCGTGCTGCTGGCGGTGCATCTGACCCACATCACCGAACGCCTGAAAATCGGCACCGGCTTCAACATCACGCCGATGTGGCACCCGCTGCGCCTCGCGGAGGATTTCGCGATGGCCGACATCCTCACCAAGGGCCGGGTGATCTTCGGCGTCGGCCGCGGCTATCACACACGGGAAGTCGAGACTTTCGGCTCGCCGCTGATCGACCAGGAAGCCAACCGCGAACTGTTCGAGGAACAGGTCGATATCATCTTCAAGGCCTTCAACAACGATTCCTTTTCGCACAAGGGCAAACATTACACCCTGCCGCCCGAAGTGCCGTACCGCGGCTACACGCTGAAGGAACTGACCCTGGTGCCGCGTCCCGCGCGCCTGCCGGTCGAATGCTGGCAGCCGATCCAGAGCGGCACGGCGCGCGCGCTCGACTTCATGGCGAAGCACGGCATCCAGGGCGTGATCGGCGGCGGCTCGGCCGAGGGCGGCGTCACCGACAAGATCATGCGCGAATGGCAGGCCGCGCATGAGCGCATTGGCCAGACCCTCGAACTGGGCGAGCGGATGGCGATCGGCTTTCAGTTCCACATCGCCAAAAGCAAGGAAGAAGGCATGAAGGAGGCCGCGCCGTACTACGAGGAGAACATGAAGATGTTCGGCGAACTGCGCCTCGTGAAAGCCCTGACCGATCAGCAGATCGAGGCGATGCGCGACCCGCGCCTGGTGCCGGACGTGAAGCTGCCGCGGATCGAGGACGCGGTGAAGATGGGCGGCTTCCTGACCGGCACGCCCGACGACATCATCGAGCAACTGAAAGCCATCGAAGCCCGCTACCCCGGCCTGAAACGCGTCAACGTGGCGCAGCCGCTTGGACTGCCAGGCGCGATGGCGCTGGAACAACTGCAATGGTTCTCGGAAGCGGTGATGCCCGCGTTCAAGGGGATCAATAAGGAATCCGGCTCATGCTGACGTTTCCATGGAAATCCGCATATACTTGGCCTGAGTACCATAAGATTTTTCTGATGACTTTATTTTTGTTTTTAATCTGGGCGAATATGGAAACGCCATTTTGGGCGGACGATTATTGTCGAATTATCCCGGTGAGCCTTTCCAACCCCATAATCCTTTCTTACAATGATTATTTTAATTGGACAGGGCGTTTTTTCACGACAGCGATTACTTATTATGTATTGAGCATGGCCCACGCCTGGACGAAAATTCCTTTTGATATCATTAACGCCACTATTTTCTTTACAATCATATTTAATATACTTTCTCTGTCACGGCTTGCCGCGGGAGAGAAGCCAGGAACCAAACGTCTTTCGTTAAGCAATACACTCGACATTATTTTTGTTTTTTTGGCACTCTGGTGGCTTCCCAGAACGATAGCGGAGGTCGCATTGTGGAAGACCGGATCAATTGGATATTCATGGCCTGTGGCGGGTGAGCTTTGGATCATGCGGCTCTTAGGCGACGCCCAAAGACTACCGAATCGCGTGAGGTGACGCGGCCTGGGATTCCGGCGAGGGAGATTCCGGCGCGGGCGAGTAGTTCGTAGACTCCC
>JAYVCG010000720.1:0-3786 GCA_043750075.1 Acetobacteraceae bacterium
GTCCTTGATGTAGATATCCATCGCGTTGTTCACCGCCGCCGCCGCCACCAGCGGGTCCTGGGCCGTGAACGTCACCTCCATGACGCGGGAAAAGCGCACTGGCGCGGCGCGCAGCGCGTCGCGCACCGCCAGCACCGTGGCGTCGCGCTCCGTGCCCACGGATGGACCCTGCACCGCGTCCGGTTCGGCGGGCGGCGTGTCCCCGGCCAGGCCCAGCCACGCGCGCGCCTGGGCAAGCATTTTCTGGCTGCGCGAGGGCGGGCGCAGCGCGGCGTTGAATTCGGGGTTGTTATGCAGATTGCCCCGGTCGGCGACGCGGCGCGCGATCTTCAGGCTTTGCAGGATTTCCGCCTGACTGGCCATGACCGCTTCCGTCGCCGGATCGGTGCGGAGAATGCTTTGCATTTCCCGCACCTTGTATTCACTTGGTTCATAAATCAGCGCCCCCGTGGCGGTGTAGCGCGGCGTGGCGCGCTGAATGGCGATCCAGGCGCAGGACGGCACGAACACCAGCACCACGAGGAACGCCCACAGGTAACGGCGGAACACCCCGATCATGGCGCGCACGGGCAGGGCGTCCGCCAACGCGGCGCTTTCCCTGGAAGGCGCGCGCCTTGTCTCCGGGCGGGACGGTTTCTCTCCTGGGGTGATGGTCATCTCGGAGGGCGTGTCACTCATGGCGGTTTTGGCCTCGCGTGACGCCTCGCGCCGCGCGCACGGGGCCGGATCGGAACAGCACCGTCTTAAGGGGCGAGGGTGAACGCGCGGTTAACAAGAAACGGAAAAATCATGCCATGGTATTAATGGTTTCTACATTTTCCGGTTCCAGTGTCCGTCTGGAAGGTCCGCGCGGGGTGGTGGCTTCGCGAAGACTTTCACCACGGAGATCACGGAGGACCATGGAGACGCACGGAGAAGGAAGACGCGGCATGGCGCGCCTCCCTGCCGCGTCTTCCTGGGGCCGGTCCATGTCCCTGCTCTCAGGGTGATGCCAATCGGTTGAAAGACTGACGTATGGCTCTTTCCCCGTCATCCCCCGGTCAGGACGGAGGATAACGGCTGAGAGAGCGGTATGTCACTTTCTCGGCCGGTTGGTATGCAACCTCCGTGCGTCTCCATGGTTCTCCGTGACCTCCGTGGTGAGACCTTCTGGCGCCATCAGCCCGCGCGAACTTTCCGGATGGACGCCTGGGAAGCGTCCCGGCTGATCTTCGAGAACAACCGGCCCTCACAAGGAGGATCCCTCATGCCCAGGCTGCTTTTCCTGATGGTTCCGCTGCTGGCGGGGTGCGCGCCGGGCCGCGATCTGCCGCCCCTGCCGTCCCGCTCCAGCGGTGAATACCGGCTGGGGCCGGGCGACGCGGTGCGGATCATCACCTATGGCGAGGAACCGCTGACCGGGGAGTTCCGGATCGGCGACCAGGGCACGATCGCGCTGCCGCTGGCGGGCCGCGTGCGGGCGGCGGGCAAGACCCCCTCTGAACTGGGGGAGACGATCGTGGCGGCGCTGAAAAAGGACGATGTGCTGAAGAAGCCCTCGGTGTCGGTGGAGGTCACGACGTACCGTCCCATCTACGTGTTGGGCGAGGTCAACAAGCCGGGCCAGTATCCCTGGCAGCCCGGCATGACCATGGTGACGGCGGCGGCGGTGGCGGGCGGGTTCACATACCGGGCGGTCGAGGACTATGCTGCCGTGGTCCGGACCGTGGATGGCGATTCGGTCGAGGGTAAGGCCTCGCGCCAGGCCTCCGTGCGGCCGGGCGATGTCATCACGGTGTTCGAACGAAGATTTTGACCCTCATGCGCGGATTTGTCATGCCTTCATTGTTAACGGTCAGGCTGCTGATGTTGTTCGTGCTGGCTTTGCCGTGCATCGGCACGGCGAGGGCGCAATATGGTCCGGTGGGTCCGCCCGCGGCGGGACCGTTGCGGATCATCGGCGGCGGCGCGGGCGGGGGCTGCATCGCGGGCGCCACCAATCTGACGCCGCAGGGCGACGGATATCAGACCATCCACGGCACGATCAGCCATTTCTACGGCGCCCCCACCACGATCCAGGGCATCCTCACCCTGGCGCAACGGTCACGCGAGAACGGTTTGCCGCCGCTGTTGATCGAGGATATCTCACGTCCCCGCGGCGGGCCGATGCCGGGGGGGCATGTCAGCCATCAGGTCGGGCTGGATGTCGATGTCGCGATCGACATGCGGTCGCGGGGCTATTTGAGCGAGGGGCAGCGCCACGCGATCCAGATCGCGAGCGTGGTGCGCGCCGATTACCGCGATACCGAGCCCTCTGCCTGGAACGAGGGCGTGGTGCGGCTGCTGTGGATCGCCGCCACCCTGCCGAACGTGGACCGGGTGCTGGTGAACGCCGCGATCAAGAAGGGCCTGTGCCGCGACGTGAGCGGCGACCGGTCGTGGCTGCGGCTGATCCGGCCCTGGTATGGCCACGCGGCGCACATGCACATCAGCTTCAAATGCCCGCCCAACCAGCCCGAGTGCGTGGTCAAGGCGCCGCCCCCGCCCGGCGATGGGTGCGACCAGTTGCAATGGTGGTTCGACCAGCTCAGCGCCCCCAAGGCGCCGCCTGGTCCGGCCAGGCCGAAACCGCGGTTGCCAGAGGCGTGTCAGGGTTTTTTCGCGGGACAGTGACAGTGCCGTCATCTCCCGGCCTCGCCGGGGGATTTGTCGCGGCACCGTACCGGTACGGATGGCCCGGTCAGGCCGGGGAAAGAACAATTCCGCTCACACGCTGACGGGGCGGGGGGTGAAACGCCGCGAATGGAAGGCGTCGAGTTCCTCCGGCAGCGCGCCCGCCATGATCGCCGGGGCCAGGGCCAGCGCGTGCGCGCCCGCCAGGGTCACGCCGCTGTGGCAGGTGGCGGCGAAGGCGCCGGGAAACCGTTCCGATTGTTCATAGATCGGGAAACCGTCGGGCGACATCACGCGCAGCGCGGCCCAGGCGCGGGTGATGGCGGCGTCTTTCAGGGCGGGGAAAATCTGAAGGTTACGGCGGGCGATCTTTCTCAGGGTCCAGACGCTGGTATCGGTGTTGAAGCTCATGTCCTCCTGGCTGTCGCCAAGCATCACGGTGCCTTCCTCGGTCTGGCGGGTGATGTGGGTGGCGTAGGCGAGGAAGGGCGGCAGGCGTTCGGTGACGATGATCTGGCCTTGCAGTGGTTTCACCGGCATCGACAGGCCCGCCAGCGGCGCCAGGGCGCGCGATCCCAGACCGGCGGCGATCACCAGGCGCGGCGCGCTGATCCGCGTACCGCCGGAGCGGACGGTGAAATTGTTCGGCGCGGCCTCAATTTTCTCCACCGCGTGGCCTGGCAGGTATGTCACGCCTTTCGCCTGACCGGCGGTGTGCAGCGCGTGTAACAAAGACAGCGGCGAGGCATGGCCGTCGAGCGGACAGAACGATCCCCCCACGACGCTGTCGCCCAGACCGGGGACCATGGCGCGGACTTCGTGCCGGTCCATCATGCGGGTGCCGATGTCGCCGCTTTCGTTGTGCATGCGGTGGACGCTGGCGGCGCGGTTTTCCAGTTCCTCGTCACTGAGGCAGAACATGAAACCGCCGGGCTGGCGTAAACCCGTGTCGAGGCCGGTCTGTTCCGTCAGCGCACTGGCCAGCGCGGGCCACAGTTCCGACGAGCGCCGGGTCCAGTGCGCGTAGGGCGGCATGCCCGCACCCTTGCTCTGCACCCAGACGAGGCCGAAATTGCCCCGCGCGGCGCGGAAGGCGACGTCGCCCTCATCCAGCAGCGCCACGGACGCGCCAAG
>JAYVCG010000721.1:0-2653 GCA_043750075.1 Acetobacteraceae bacterium
GAGGGGCAGATGCAGATCGGCGGAATCGGCGGTGGCGGTGCGGCGGGGGTCGATGACGACGATTTTTGTCCCGTGCGCGGCGCGGGCGGCCATCAGGCGCTGGTGCAATACCGGGTGGCACCAGGCGGCGTTGCTGCCGACCAGGACGACGAGATCGGCTTCTTCCCAGTCTTCATAGACGCCGGGGACGACATCCTCGCCAAACGCGCGGACGTGACCGGCGACGGAGGAGGCCATGCAGAGCCGGGAGTTGGTGTCGATGTTGGCGCTGCCGATGAAGCCTTTCATCAGTTTGTTGGCGGCGTAGTAATCCTCGGTCAGGCACTGGCCGGAGACATAGAAGGCGACGCTGTCCGGCCCGTGCGTGGCGATGGAGTGTTTGAACCGCGCCGCGATCAGGCCCATGGCGTCGTCCCACGAGGCCTCCTTGCCGCCGATCATGGGTTTCAGCAGCCGCCCGCTTTCGTCCAGCGTGGCGCCCAGAGCGGCGCCCTTGGAGCAGAGACGGCCGCGGTTGGAGGGGTGGGTGGCGTCGGCGGCGATGGTGCCGTCAGCCCGCGAGACGACACCGCAGCCGACGCCGCAATAGGGGCAGGCGGTGTGGATGTCGGTCATGGCCGTGCCCGTGCGGCCCATGCTCATGGCTTCACCGCCAGCAGGATGTCGCGGCCTTCCAGACGGACCGGGACGGTGTTGGCACAGCCCTCGTCGGGATCTTTCGCCAGGCCATCGTCCAGGCCGATCACCCAGTTGTGCAGCGGGCAGGTGACGGAGGTGCCGTGGACAATGCCCTGCGACAGTTTTCCCTGTTTGTGCGGGCAGCGGTCGTAGAGGGCGAACACCTGATCGTCGGTGGTGCGGAACACGGCGATGTCCTCGCCCGTGGTGTTGACCACGCGGGAGCCGAGGCGGGGGATGTCGTCCAGCGTTCCCACCTTGGTCCACACAAGGCCGTCAGGGGCGGCGCCGGACGCGGCGCTCGCGGGGGGCACGCCAGTGGGCGCGGCGTCAACGGGAAATCCACCATCCATGTCCGTCACTCCACCACCGCCAGCGAGCGGAACTCATGCTTCTCCGCGCCCTCCGCCCGTTCGGCCCATGGATCGTTCTGGGCGTGCTTCTGGGACTCGTGAAAACGGTCGCGCAGCAGGCGGCGGCCGCCGGCATCGCTCAGGCGGTCGCGGACATGGGCGATGCCGACGCGCTCCACCCAGGGGGCGGTGCGTTCGAGGTAACGGGCTTCCTCGCGGTAGACCTGCATGAAGGCGGCGCAGTATTCGAGGACTTCTTCTTCCGTTGTGACCTTGCACAGCAGGTCGGTGACGCGGACGGTGATGCCGCCATTGCCGCCGACATGCAGATCCCAGCCGCTCTCGGTCGCGATGGCGCCGAAATCCTTGATCGTCGCCTCGGCGCAGTTGCGCGGGCAGCCGGAGACGGCGAGTTTTGTTTTATGCGGGGTCCAGGAACCCCAGGTCATTTTTTCCAATGCGATGCCCATGGCGGTGCTGTCCTGGGTGCCGAAGCGGCACCATTCCGAGCCCACGCAGGTCTTCACCGTCCGCAGCGCCTTGCCATAGGCGTGGCCGGAGACCATGCCGGCGGCGTTCAGATCGCGCCACACATCGGGCAGTTGCTCCTTCTTCACGCCCAGAAGGTCGATGCGCTGGCCGCCGGTGACCTTCACGGTGGGGATCTGGAATTTGTCCACCACGTCGGCGATGGCGCGCAACTCGGCGGCGGTGGTGGTGCCGCCCCACATGCGGGGGATGACGGAATAGGTGCCGTCCTTCTGGATGTTGGCGTGCATCCGCTCGTTGACGAAGCGCGAGCGGGCGTCGTCCACATACTCGCCGGGCCACGCGCAAAGCAGATAATAATTCAGCGCCGGGCGGCAACTGGCGCAGCCATCGGGCGTGGTCCAGTCCAGCGCGCGCATCGCCGCCGGAATGGATTTCAGTTTTTTCTCAATGATCGCCGCGCGCACCGCGTCATGCCCATGGGATGTGCATTTGCACATCGTCCTGGCCTTCGGCGTGGCGTCGTAGTCCGAGCCGAGGGCGAACTGGAGCAGTTTTTCCACGTTGCAGGTGCAACTGCCGCAGGAGGCGGAGGCCTTGGTGCGCGCGCGCACCTCATCGACGGAGGTGAGTTTCAGTTCGGAAATGGCGGTCAGGATGCGGCCCTTGGAGACGCCGTTGCAGCCGCAGATCTCCGCCGTGTCGGGCAGGTTTTCGACGCCGGACTCCTCGATCCCGGCGGCGCCCGGTCCGAACACCAGCGCGTCGCGGAAGGCGGAGATGTCGGTGCCGTCGCGGATCAGGTCGAAATACCAGGCGCTGTCGCGGGCATCGCCATACAGCACGGCGCCGATCAGGGTGTCCCCGCGCACCACCAGATGCTTGTGAACGCCGCGCGAGGCGTCGCGGAACACGATGTCGTCGGTCGCCTCGTCGCCGGTGAAGTCCCCGGCCGAGAACATGTCGATGCCGGTGACCTTGAGCCGCGTGCCTGTCACGGAGGGGTTATAGCCGCTCTCGGCCGTCGCGGTGACCCGGTCGGCGAGCACCTTGGCCATGTCCCAGATCGGCGCCACGAGGCCGAACACCGCGCCGCGATGCTCGATGCACTCGCCCACGGCGTAGATGGCGGG
>JAYVCG010000722.1:0-6905 GCA_043750075.1 Acetobacteraceae bacterium
GATGACAGGGAGAACAGTCCGGCCACTCTGTTGGTGGAGGATGACCCGTTCATGCGCACCATGCTCGCCATCGCCCTGGAAGAAGGCGGGTTTCGCGTGGTCGAGGCTCAGAACGCCGACGCCGCCATGAAAATCCTGAAACAAGGCGAAAAAATCAACGTCGTCATCACCGATGTCAAAATGCCGGGATCGATGGATGGCGTTGGTCTGGCGGGCTGGATGCGGGAGGAAGCGCCTGGGGTTCCGGTCATCCTGGTCTCGGGGTTCTCGTTCGAAACGGATTTGCGCGCGATCAATCCGGCGATCGCGATCATCGTGAAGAAACCCTGTGACCCCGACGAAGTGGTTGGCTGGGTGGCGTCACTCGTCAAAACACCGGACGGGTGACCGTGGTGAGCCCGCAGGGATTCGAACCCTGGGCCCCAAGATTAAAAGTCATGGTTAAACTGATAGTCGCCGTATCCCATTTTGTTTCAAACCATTCCCAGACATCACAGGAACCTCATATTTCAGTTGCTTTTCAAATGATGCCCCGACAGGATGCATTCCAGGTTGTCTCAAACCATGCCGGGCTGTTGATGCCCCGGTGATGCCCCATTGATGCCCCAAGCGGATAGGAATGTGAAGATGCGAGTGGCCATGACCGACACGGCGATCAACAAGGCCAAGCGGGATGCGGCCAAGGGCGGGACGCGGCTTGAACTTTCCGACACAGGGGAAAGGGGATTGCGGCTTCGCATCACCCCAGCGGGATCCGCATCCTGGGTTCTTGGCTGCCGGGACCGGGAAGGGCGGATGCGCCGCTTCCCCCTCGGTTCCTGGCCGGCCTCTGGGCTGAGCGAGGCTCGCAACGCCGCCCGCGCCCTCCACGTCAAGGTGACGGGACAGGAAGGGGCGGACCCGATAGCGGAGCGCCGCCGCGACAGGGCGATGGGGGAGGCGGCAAGAGCTGGCATCGACACTCTGGCCGCGCGGCTGGACCTATACGGGGAGAAGCGGGGCAATGCCCAGAAAGCGTGGGGGGAGGCACGCAAACGGATCGACCTGATTTTCAAGCCTCTTTTGGCACGGCCCGCCAAGACGCTTACGCGGCAAGAATTTCAGGCGCTCGCCGATGAATACCCCTCGCAAAGCTCCGCCTCCTACGGGGTGCGCAGCCTTCGCCCCGCCCTGAAATGGTTGGCTCAACGGGGCTACGTTTCCGAGGATGCGTGCCGCCTTCATCCACCCGCCCCCGTGAAGCGGCGCAAGCGGGTGCTGACACGAGAGGAACTGGCCCGGCTCCTGCCCGCCCTGAGGGGCTCTGATCGG
Organism: Acetobacteraceae bacterium; assembly: GCA_043750075.1. Taxonomy (GTDB): domain Bacteria; phylum Pseudomonadota; class Alphaproteobacteria; order Acetobacterales; family Acetobacteraceae; genus Rhodopila. The sequence goes on from JAYVCG010000722.1 coordinate 1,312, forward strand.
CCCTTCGCCGCGGCAATGCATTTTATGCTCTTGACCATGACACGGCGCGCGGAGACCGCCATGATGCGGTGGCGGGATGTCAGTTTCGAGGCGCGGACCTGGATCATTGCGGAAACCAAGAATGGGGAGCCGCATGCCGTTCCTTTGCCCCATCAAGCGATTGATCTTCTGCGTTCAAGGTTGCCGTCTGATGGCACAAAACCCGCTCCGGATGCGCTCGTCTTCGCCACCCGCACCGGCGCGCCGTTGATAAATTGGGACCGGGAAACGAAGGCCATCCAGGAAGCGAGCGGAACGGCTGATTGGACCCGCCATGATCTGCGCCGTACAGGCGCCACCATGCTTGGGGATTTGGGTGAAATGCCTGATGTCATTGAAGCAGCACTGAACCATGTCGCCATTCATTCGGTCCTGGCCGCGACATACAACAGGAGCCGCTACCGGCCGCAGGTAGCCGCGGCATTGCAAAGGCTGGCCGATGCCTTGGATGGTATCGAAGCCGGCCCTGGCCAGGTGGTGGCGCTGAGGGCGGCTGGCTAAGGCCAGTCATCTCCATCTGACCGGCCGCGCGGGCATCCTGGAGGCAGGTCGGGCCGCGCGGCCCAAGCCCGGCCTCAATCAGGTCATTCGCATCTCGGTTGCAACACCATCGATCATTGGTGGAACCGGCCCGCAAATCGCCGCCATCTTTTCGGCGATGCGCTCGCGGAGGTTTTGCGCGTTTCCGTCATTGCCGCTGATATGCATAGCGATCTTCACTCCCGAGGCGTCAATCTGGCCGCTCATCCGTCCCGACAACTCCAGCAGACGGGCAGCCTCGCGAACGCAGAGGATCGCCGCCCGGAGATCCCGCGACCGTTCGGCGCGCCCCAGAAGGCGCAACAAACGCACCCGCAGGTCAGTAACGCTCGCCTCGATGTCAAGGCGACCGTCCGTTGGGGCGTTTTCCTGCTCAACCTGGTCGGTGGCTGCGATCACTGGCAGGTGTTTCAAAAAATGCCTGGAAACCGCGTCGCGTGAGACTCCATGCTCGGTGGCCACGGCGTGCTGCCGCGCGCCCGACAGCAGCGCGCCGTCGATCGCGCCCCGATGCTTGTGATCGCAGATTGTGCAACGGCGGCCGGGCATCGGTTACATCTCCTCGTGTGTGAAAATAGCCGGTTTTCCGGTTTTTGGCGCACCGGACTGGCTTCATGAGGGCGATCCTCTCACGCGCCAGTAAGCCGCCGCAAGCGTGGTTGATGGCCAATCAGCGACCGCGACACGCGATTGGCCGCGCAATGTGAGCCGCGAATGTGTGTCTTGCCTCCTTCCAATGCATGAAGAGGGAAGGCGGGTGGATTGCTGGTGCTCGCCAAGGGATGGGGGCAGGCGCTGGCTTGGGTATCCGTGAACATCGTCTTTGGCCGCGGTGGGAAGGTCAGGCCACCACACCGATGCAACCCAGGATTTCCGTCATTCTTCCGGCATTCAGGAACGTCCTTTGGCCCATATCAGGATCAGTCGGGGCAGGAAGGCGGTCAGCACGCCATGATGGTGGCCTTCTCCGGGCCTTATTCAGCGCAACATCCCCTTTGGGAGGTGGGCGTGGTCAGCCCCAACCCGGCCCGTCCATGCGATGGCCGCACCATTGACGTCTTCCTGGGGCAGGCGGACGGCCGCGCGCGCCGTCGAGGTGGGGCGGCGACACCGATCCCACCTCGACGGCGCGTGCGGCGTGGCGGCTTCTGGACGGTGCCCGGCGGGCCAGGTGATGCCCCACGCCGCTCACGGCGAAGGCGCTGCGCAAGCCCGCCCCCGGAGCGTCCTGGCCACCGGACGGCGGGCATCCTGTCCGGGGCGCGGTCAGCGGAGGCGTCGTGCCCACCGGCGGGCCGTGAGGCTTGCCACGCGGATCCCGCCATGCCGGGGCACGGGAGTATTGCTTGGGGATGTTCGAACGCCCCGGTGCGGCCCATGCCGCCTTCGCGCGATCTGGCCGATCACCCGGCGCCCGCGTCCCTCCTGTCCAAGGCCGGTCCTTTTTCAATTTCGGCATGATCAAAATTCATGCTTGACACAAATCGAACCGCTCTGGCACAATTTTGGATATCGAAGCCTATCAGGTCCTGGTGGCCAGGGGCTTTCAATTCACTGCTTATCGGGTCCAGACGGCCATGGAGCGGCATTCTCGCAATGAGGAGCCCATCCATGTCCGCCATTGTTGGCGCGGTTCGCCGTCCCACGACTTTCACTCCCGATCAAGCCGTTTTCACCGTTCGGCAGGCCGTCGCGTTCGGCATTCCCTCAAGGGCGGCGCTCTACCGTTTATTCAACGCCGGCGCTTTGACGCCTCGAAAACTTGGCGGAACAACCGTGATTTCTGGCGATGAGTTGCGCGCGTTTTTGCGCGACCTGCCGATCGCGGATGTCCGGATCAGACATCAGGCCGCGGCGTGATTGGTGAGCGCTGACCGTGCGACTCCAGATGAAGTGGCTCAAGCATCCAAGCGGGCAGGGGGTTTCGTCATGATCCCGCGTCGCGCCGTGCTCGACCAAGAAATGTCTCATGCGGAGTTTCGCGCGCTGGCCGCCGTCGCCAGCTTCCGAAATACCGTGAGCGGTTGGGCGTGGCCAAGCCAGGCCGCCATCGCGGACGCGCTTGGCCTGAAAAAAGGTCAGGCGGGCGAAGAAAGAGTGCGTCAGCTTCTGAAGGGTTCAGTCCAGCGGGGGTATCTCGAACTTGTTCCAGGAACTGGCCGCTTCCCCTCCCGGTATCGCGTGATTTTCGATCACCCGTGCTTGGTCGATCAGGTTGCCCCCGAGGCGACTGACCCACTCCCCTTGGAAATACCCCTCCCCTCTATTTCCAAGGGCTCTGCCCCCTTGGTTTCCAAGGGCTCTGCCCCCTTGGTTTCCAAGGGGTGTACTATAAGAAGGAACTATAAGAATGAACAAGATACCCCACCCTCACTGCGTTCGGGTACGGACACCCGCCGGGAAGCCGATGACTTATTTTCGAGCGAGGTAATAAACCCAATCCCCAATCAACCAGAAAGTTCGCCTTCAAAAGCAAGCCCCCCAAGCGCGGGGAATGATGAGAAGTCCCCTCCACAACCAGAGGCAGCGCCGCAGGCCAATAAAGGGGGGGGGCCGTCTGCCGCGGCAAAGCGGGGGACGCGCGGACTGACCCCCATTCCGGCGGACTTCTGGCCAGACCAGGCAGGGCAGGACTTCGCTGCATCTCGCGGCATCGTGAACATCCCGGTCGAAGTGCAAAAATTCATCGATAACCACGACATCAATTCGAGGAAGAGCGCCAATCACAGCGCTTCATGGCGCACATGGTGCTTGAAACACCAGCAATGGGCGGACGAGAGGCGGGCCGCTGGCGCCCGCAGCTCTCCGGCGTTCCGTCCGAACGCATCGGAACAACAGACGGCCAATCTCCGCGCGAACATGCAAACCATGGCAAGGCGCACGGGATGGCAACAGCCACAGGATTCCCCGGCACCCGCGGAAGAACGCTTCACTGGAACCACTCTTGAAGGAAAAGTTGTTTGAAATGGTTAACGACATCACCGCCATCACCCCGGCCGTGACGCCATTGATGCGGGCCACGAAATGGCCGTTTGAGTTAACACGGGAAGTGAACGACATCCTTGATGGCGGATCCCTCAATTACCGAAGCGGCTATCCCGCGCCCCTTCGCGCCTGCGCGGTGGCCGCGCTGGAGGCGATGGGCGGTCAGGCCGAACCGGTCACCGTTGAGCATCTCGTCACCTGGGTCGGCCCCGTTCTGGCCGCGGTGAAGAACCAGCGCTCCCCCGAATCGTTCGCGGCATGGTTCGAATCGTTGTGCATCCGCATGAAGAACGTGCCGCGCGGCGCCTTCAATGAAAAATCACAACGAAACGCGATGGACCTGATCGATTTCGCGCCGTCGATAAAGGAAATCGTAGAGGCCATTGAACCGTGGATGACCCCGATCAACGCGCGGCTTCGAGCGTTGCGGCTCATCATTGAAACACCAGCCCAGGAGGCCCAGGATGCGGCGTGAAATCACCTTGCCGATACTGCCGGTCCTGCGAATGAGCGGCCGTCTCGCCTCGACTTATGAAGCCTTCGCGGGCAGCCCGCGCGCTCCCTTGCCGCCACGCTCTGGAAGCACCCTTCAGGCGGAATGGACGCCTCCTGAAATGTCCTCTGAACTTCGCGGCTTGTTGGATCTGGCCTGTCCGTCACAGCCATCGGTACCGGCCTTGGCGGTCAAATCGGAGGCGCGGGATCTGCTGGAAGCCTTGCAACCCTTCGGTGATCCGGTTCCAGAGGCCATCCTGACGCATTGGCTCGAACCCGTTCTTAAGCCAGTGCGAAACAAACAGCGGATACGGTCGCATGACGAAATCGCGGCTTGGTTCCAGGCGTGCCTTGCCGGCGTTGGCCATTTGGAGACCGGCGCCTTCACCGCGGCAACCCAACGGCAGGCCGTGGATCAGGTCGAATTCTTTCCTTTCGTGGCGCAGGTTTATTCGGTGGTCGCCCCCTCCGCCGTGACGCTTCGTTTGACCATCGCCATCCTGGCCAGGATTGCCTCATCCCCGATCGATGAATAATTGGAGAAACGACATGACTGTTTTCGCGAGAATTGAAGGTTTGCTGGTGGCGGAGATCGCCGCCGCTCCGCCTGGTTATCCGGCCGCAGTTGACGGGCGCGTAATCTGGGTTGAGGTGACCGCCAAAAATCCTCAGCCGGCCGTGGGCTGGGAAGCCAGTGGGCTTGACACCCTCGACAGCCCCGCATCGTTCTTCTCACCCGAGAACTGGGTTTTCAGGCCGCCACTGCCGGGTGACGCGTCAGTCAGCTACGGGGAAGCGAGGGGCGCGGACATCGCCACGGCTTTCCTCCTCAGCGCGCAACGAAACTTCATCACATGCAATACACACGGCGCCGGCGTCCGGCTTTCAGGATTGTGGACCGCCGGGGTGATTCAATCCGTCACAAACCGCGGCCCCCACCCGATGCGGGTCTACCCGCCGGTGACAGGGCAAATCGAAAATCTGAACACGCACACTCCAGCCATTCTCGCACCAAAAGCCCGTGCCGATTTCTATCCTTCAACCCCTCTCCAATGGGCCGCACGATGAGCCAAAACCCGCCCCAAGCGAAACGTCTGTCCGGCGAGATCACCAATCCTCAACTGTACATCGAAGCCCGCCGCCGGTGGCCCGGCCACCCGGTCAGTCAGGAGGTGCTGGCGGACGCGGCGAAACTGATGGGCAAGCCCTTCTACATTCCGGCCACCATCGAAAATTGCCGTGAGCTATACAAGGAAATGTCAAGCGAAACCCGCGCGCGTGAACGTGACGAAGCCACCCGCCGTGACCTTGCCGCCATGGAACGGAACTTCGGACCGCTCGAAACCGCCAGCGGAAAAGGAGCCTGAAGGATGTCCGAAGCCGCCACCCTCGAAACCTCCGCGCCACCGCCGGAACCCGGCACCGCCGAAGCCGCGACCGAGGCGCGGCAGGCCCACGCCGCGGCACTGGAGAACCACCGGCAGGCCCTTGAGCGCACGAGCAAGGCGGAGGCCGCGCACCGCAACACCATCGCC
>JAYVCG010000723.1:0-3864 GCA_043750075.1 Acetobacteraceae bacterium
CAACCGCGCGACGGCGATGGCGATGTTGAAAGCGCGGATGTACGAGGCGGAACTGCGGCGGCGGGAGGCCATCACGGCGGCGCAGGAAGACGCCAAGACGGATATTGGCTGGGGGCATCAGATCCGGAACTATGTGCTGGCGCCGTATCAGTTGGTGAAGGATTTGCGCACGGGCACGGAGACGAGCAATCCGGGCGCGGTGCTGGACGGCGATCTCGACGCGTTCATGGCGGCGGCGCTGGCGGCGCGGGCCGGGGCCACGCGGTCGGAGGCGAGCGCGCAGGCGAGGTGAGGGATTGTGGTGGCCAGCGGGAGCGCCTTACTCTTACGTGTAAGAGTTAAGGAGCGGCGCATGCGCACCACCTCGAAGGGACAGGTCACGATCCCCGCCGATATCCGCGAGCGCGCGGGCCTGCTGCCACACACGGAGGTTGATTTCGAGTTCGACGGCACGTTCGTCCGGATCATCCCCGCCGCCAGTGGACGCAAGGAGGGGCGAGGCGCACGCCTCCTCGCCCATCTGCGCGGGCGCGGCGATGTGACGATGACGACGGATGCGATCATGGCCCTGACGCGGAACGAGTAGTGACCGCGGTTCTGATCGACAGTAACGTGCTGCTCGATCTCATGACCGAGGATCCCGAGTGGTTCGCGTGGTCCGCGGCGGCGGTGGAACGGCCGGCGAACCGGTCCAGACTCGTCATCAACGCGATTGTCTACGCTGAGATCTCGGTCCGGTATTCGGCAACATGGATAACGCGCGTAGCGGGATCAGGCCTTCGGAGTCTTCGCCCGATAGAGATAACCGGATTTCAATACCACTGCCAAAGGAGTCAGGCGATTACTATTTCATCGACGGGATACCAGATTGCATCGTAGCCATGGCGGACGCAGATTTCTTGCATTCTGCGCCAGGCAGGGGACACGTCAGCCACGGGCTGAGTATTCGAGCGTGTGAACCAGAACTCTAATATGGCTGCGGCGTTCAGGCCGGCGTCGGCAATTCTTGAGTCCGTCAAAGGCAATACGCTCGTGACGACATTGTTACGGAATCCAATAATACCAGGGATTTCAGCCAGAGTTGTGACGTATTCCTGAATAAACGCGGAGCTATCTCTCGGCGGCATTTCACTGTCCCGGTGGCGGACGACAACGACTATCTTGGCCCATGATCCAGCTCTGGGAATCAGGATGACGTCGTCAGGTTGGCAAATCATTCGAGTCGAGGCTCCAACGAAATTTGGTAAATCCTGACCTGCCGCGCTAGCTCCGCCTTGTAGGGTTGCAGTTGGCGTGGTCGGTGATGCCGGGATGTCTATCCAGGCAAAACCATCTATGCCCGCTGCCGACGAGGTTGTTCCAAAGCGATCAGTGCCCTCGAGAACGTGATTCTGGACGTAACTTATGCCTGAGACGCTCGCCATCAATGGACCATGGACGTCTCTCCAATGCTTGCTGAACATGGCTCGATCCATGTCGTTCCGGCGCTTCATTGCCACCAGCCGGACCGGTCGATGAGTTTCCATGTTGCGTTCCGACATTGCCATTTCCTCTCTCTCCCGCCAACGGCACGTAAGCCAATCGAAGATGGGCGCGGGCTTCCCGCAGGGGCCATGTGCGCATGGTGCGCTCCAACTCTGTCAGTTCCATATGGGAAGTAGCGGCGCATGATGTCTGTCGCAAGGTGACTTCCCAGGATGGTGGCACGAGGAAGACGGTGGGAGGAGGGCGAGGGCCAGCCCGCCGGCATCGAAGGCGCGATGACCGTGGCCTACCCCCACAGCGCCGCCACCGGGATTTCGACCCCCGGCAACAACGCCGGCTCCAGCATGGCGTCATGACCGGCGCGGAAGACCTCGGCCCAGGTGTCGCCGGAGGGGGCGCGGCAGACCTCGACCTCTTGATCCTTCAGGTTGACGATCCAGAATTCCGGGATGTCATGGCGGGCATAGAGCGCGCGCTTGATGGCGCGGTCATAGGCCAGACTGCTGTTGGCCACCTCGATGATCAGCAGCACGTCGGAGGGCGTGGGGGTCGAACGCCGATAGTCGTCCCCGCGCGGGCGCAGGATGGCGAAGTCCGGTTGAGGTTCCGACAGATCATCCAGCCGGACGGGGTTTTGCACCGCCACGATGCCGCGATCCCCGACCGCGCGCACCAACAGGCGGGTCAGCGTGTTCACCATGCCGGAATGATCGCTGCCGATGGGGGCCATGGTGACGAGCGCTCCTTCGATCAGTTCGACCCGATCGTGTTCGGTCAGGATTCCGGCGTCGCCCATTCGATGGTAGTCGCTCACGGTCAGGGACCGGCGCGTGACCCAGGGATGGCGGGTCAGGAGATCGATATCGGTGGAGGACATGGCGGAAACCCCGGCGCGCGGTGAACCGGCGGGGAGCGTCGGCGCGGCCGGCGATGCCCCCCATGGCGTCACATGGCCCTTGTTGGAGCACCGTATCCACCCTGTTCCACGGATGGTCACGGGTTTCCCGGAAGGAACATGCGTGCGGGCAGTGATCCAACTCCGTCGGAGTTTCACGGAAGGTGCCGACACATGGCGTTCGTTGCAAGCCGCCTCCCAGGATGATGCGGTGGAGGGGGGAAGGGAGTGGGGGTAAGAAGGCGGGAGGCGATCAGCGCCGCGCGGGAGGATGCCAAGACCGACATCGGCTGGAGGCATCAGATCCGCAATCATGTGCTGGCACCGTATCAGTTGGTGAAGGATCCGCGCACGGGCACGGAGACCGCCAATCCGGGCGCGGTGCTGGACGGCGACCTCGATGCGTTCATGGCGGCGGCGCTGGCGGCGCGGGCCGGGGCCACGCTGTCGGAGGCAAGCGCGCAGGCAAGGTGAGGGAGTGGTGTTGGTCCATGCCATTGCCAACGATCGCGCGAACGGACGCGGCGCTGAGTTTGATCCCACGCGGGCCAGGCTGATCCCAGCCCGGATGCCCCCTCACGGCGGCGGCCACGCGTCGGATGCCGATGGAGGGAAATCGACACCCTCATACAGTTCGGCGATCGGGATTTCGACGCCGATTTCCGGCAGGAGCAGAAGATCACCCGCCATCACGGTCGTGACGGTCCATTTCTGCCCCGCCTCCCGCCGCTCATGCACCGTCAGCCCGAGGCTCGCGGATTCAACGATGACATAGCGGCGGATCGACGCGACGGCGCCGTACTCGCGGACCTGGACGATCCTGTCCACATGCCCGGACGTTGGGCTGAGAACCTCGAAAACCACGACGGGCTCGGGCACCAGGCGGCTGACGCCAGGCGCGGGGGAGCATGTGACCACCGCATCGGGATAACGGATCGTATCGCCGATCGTGGCGACGCCCGCGTCCATCCCGAGTGGCTCGCAGCCGCCTCCCTTGAGCCGGGCTCGCAGGGCGGTGTGAACATTGAAGGCGATACGATTGTGATTGAGGTTCCCCCCGGTCATCGCCACCGGCGCGAACCCATCGAACTCATACCGCCCCTCCTGGGCTTCGGCCCAGTCGAGGAACTGGTCGCGGGTCATGGCCGGGACGCGGATGGTGGCGCTCATGGGGTATGCCCTACCGGAGAACAGGGCATATCCTACAGGAGAACGAGCGGAGCGTCCTCTGATTTCCAGCGGGCCATTTCCAGCGGGCGAATTCCGTCCCGCGTTCAACCCGGCGCGCGTTCCCCCGTCATCCTCCCCCGTCTCACGGATACACGCGCCGTCCGTGCCTGGAGCATCCGGCGGTGATCCGGGCCTCGCCGCGCGGGCCGGGCGGAGCGCGGGAGGGGCCGTTGCCGGACCTCGCGCCCGGACCACGCGGCCCCGTCGCGGGGACGCGGCCAGCACCGGCCGCGCCCGTCGCGGCGCCGCCCGCG
>JAYVCG010000724.1:0-2622 GCA_043750075.1 Acetobacteraceae bacterium
GAAATCCATGTGGATGGCGGATATCTGGCGATGTGAACAGAGCCTGGAAAGGCGGCCCCGGCGGGAACCGGGGCCGCGGGGCGGAGGGGTGGGACGCGCGGGCCATTGTTTTATGTCATGGTTTTTTTGTTTCATTGTTTACCATTTTATGGATTAATTTCATCCTGTTCAACCAGCCAGGATCATCGCGCCACGATACCAAACCTGAACGCGAGAAACAGTCCGCCGGAAATCATGCGACGGTTCCCTGGCCTTGCCTTTGACCAGGCCAAAATCTATTATGATGCGCGAACGGATGCATTCCTGTCCGGTGCGATGAAAGCAAGGAAACAATGATGATGAAACGAAGCGCATGGATGGCGGCGATATCCGGCATTTTGTTACTTACAGGCTGCAACCCCCCGCAATCCGTGGTCGTGATCGACCGGACGGGACCGTCTCCACCCACGCGGTCCCAGGGGCCGTCCGCCACGTCGGTGGTGGCCAGCCCGCCGTCAACGGGCGGATCGGATTTCGTTCTCTACAACGACATCCGGGATCCGGTCGTCGATTTCCAGACATTGCCCCCAGGCCGCTCCTGGAGTTCCAACTGGCTGGGCGCGCGGCCGATCCCTCCAGGCTCCAGCCGGAGCCTGAATTTCGGCGTGAACGCCAGCCTCGACTGCCACCGGCAGTAACTGGTCCGCACCCAGTCCGGCAAGGAATGGAAGGCCACGCACGATTTTTGCAATTTCAAGGGCATTCATGTGTCGGCACGGGGTCTGCTCAAATCACGGAACTGAACGGACGCGGCGCGGGGCTGTCATCGGCCCCGCGCCGCGGCCGCCGTGTGTGGCATCGGATGAAGAACGGGCCGCGCGCGAACACCAGAATGACCATTGGGAGCATGGCATGTCACAAAGACGCATCGTGGTTTTGTTGATGGCGGCGGGGTTCCTGATGCATGGGCACCCCGCGCGTGCCGGCACCGGAACGGTGTTCGATTGCACGGTCAGGGGCGAGGCGGGCATAAAGATCTACATGGATGAGACCGGACACAAAATCTCCCTGGAGCAGAACGGCGTGACGAGCCCCGAGGTCCGCGACCGGAAAGGCGCTTTCCGCATAAGGTTCGCTGGTGCCTCCTTTGTCTTCGTCATGTCTTCTTCCTCTCACAGTGGAACGATCAAGATCGTCAGAGCCCAGGGAACCCGGACCGGACGATGCGTCTGAACGTCCTCCCAGCTGAAGGAAAATGACCCATGAGCGCCTCTCGACATGCTTGCCGGTCAACATGGTTTCCATGGTCAACCGGATCGGAATCGCGCGTCACGGGGGGTGCGTCATGAAACCCGCGATCACGGCGGCGATCCTGGTGGGCTGCCTGATGGGGCTCGCCAGCCGCCCTTCGTTCTCACAAACAAGTGCGAACAAAGCGCGCCGTGACGCGATCAAGCTTCTTTTGGGCGATCCGTACGGCAAGACGCCAGCCGCCGTGTCCAAGGTCATCGTCAGCCAGAAGTCCGTGCGCGACACGCATTGCCAATCGGGCAAGATCGTGTGGGAGTTCATCGTCGCCGTACCAGCCAGCAAGGCCCAGCCCCAGGGAGTCAATGGCCATTTGGTGCTGGACCGCATGACCGGTAAATTGATCTGCGCCGGATTGCCGTTTCTGTCATGAACCGGATAAGCCAGGATCCCGCGCCCGGCGAGACGGCGTGCGCATCGTGCCGCACGGGGAATCACGGGGCCGCCGGGCACCCCCGGTCAGGCCGCGTCCGTCTCAGCGCGGCGACAACTGGCGGATGGTCTGCGCGTCCAGGCCCGGATACGCCACGACGCGGCCATCGGCGAAGACCACTTTCACCTCGTAAACGCCTATGCAGGACGGGAGGGTGATCCGCGCCGTCTTGCCGGGGGCCAGTCCCGCCGCCGGAAGCTGGTTGATCCCGCCGGAGGGGTCGGAGACGGCAATGGACCGGATCGCCCTGGCGCCCTGGTTCTCGACCTGGACGGACGTGGCGACGGCGCAGGCCCGCCCGTGCCTGGGGTGGAGGAGCAGGAGGGCGAGGGGCAGCAACACACATGTCAGCGAACGGCGGAACGGCATGACGACCTCCCGGAATGTGGAAAGCAACGAAGGCACTGTCTGAAGTGGTGACTTCCCGGCGCCGCTTCCACTGCCCTGATGCCTGTTGATCTGATACATCTTGGTCCGATCCCCGTTGGCTCTGTCCCTGATGCCCATGGGTCCGATCCCCGTTGGCCCGCTCCCCATTGGCGGGACGGTCCTCACCGTGCCATGCGCAACACTGTTTCGGTATCGGCCCCGAGCGCCGGGGCCTCGCCCCTCGCCCGCCCGAAGCTTGCTTGCCATGGCAGACCGGGCAGCACGCCCGCCCCGTGCGCGTCCCAGAACCCGCGCGCCCGTAAATGGGGATCGCTGACGAGATCGGCCGAACTGGCCAGCGCCGCCGCCGGGATGCCCGCGCGCAGCAACACCGAGGCCGCCGCGTGCATGTCCCGCGTTTCGCACCACGCCGCCAGCGCCGCGTCAATCTCCGCCTCCCGCGCGACGCGGCCGGCGAAATCCAGACCGGACAACGGCGCCAGATCAGCAACGATGCCGCACAAGGCCCGCCA
>JAYVCG010000725.1:0-2727 GCA_043750075.1 Acetobacteraceae bacterium
CGCGCCGCGAGTTCCGCTTTCAGTTCCTCCCAGCTCACGGCTTGCGTCAGATCCTGGTCGAAACTGGCCAGACGGCGCACCAGTTCGCGCCGCTGCATGGGCGGCACCGGCAATGCGGCGTCACTAATGCTGTCCCACAGGTCGCCAATGAGCGCGAGACGCTCCGGCGGACTGAGACGGGCGATTTCCTCATGGGTCAATATCGGCATGAAGGGAGATTACCGCATCGAACGCCCTGCCTTCAAGTCATCTGATGGCATCGTCTGAAGTCCCAGACGCTGGCATCCGGTGGCAGTGGCCAGGACAGGGGTGGCCGTCGATACCGTTCCCACACCCCAGGCCTACCATCATGATATGTTGGCCGTACTCACGGCAAGGCACCATCAATCAACGCGAACGATGATGCCTTCAACATCTCCCTCAGAAACGACCTCGGTGGCATGTCCTTTTCCCGTCGTGTTCATGTCCATCATCCTGTCCCCCGGATGAAGCGTGAGGGTGTCTCCGGCGCTGCCAATGAACCGTAACGCGCCCTTGAGGCAAATGACGAGACGATGGTTGGGCGTCACATGCCGCCCCCCGTTCCATCCAGGGGAAACCCGAAAGAAAATGTATTGCGTCGCCGCCGTGGTTTCGGTCATCAGGAAAGGTGCCGCTGGCGGCGCGTGGTCGTGCAGTGTCATCGCGACTTCATGCATGTCGAACCGGCTGTCTCCCGCTTCATCGGTGTACAACCGGGGGATTGTCATCACTTCCGTCATCGGTGCGTCCTCACCCCGGCACTCCCGCTTCCCCCAAATCCCACCACACCCCCGCGAACGCCGCGATTCCCTCCCGCGCGGGTGCACGCAGAAAATGCTCATCCGGCCCGTGCTGTTTGCAGCCGTTATAACTGTGCGGCACCCATACCAGCGGCGTGCCGAGATAATCCACGAACACATCCCCCGGCAGCCCGCCCGAGGAATTGGGGATGACCTGCACCCGTTTCCCCAGAGACCGTTCCATGCTGGCAACCGTCCACCGCACCCACGGATGACCCGGATCGGTGCGGCTCGCCGGCATCCGCACCCCGGCGTTCTCGACCAGCACCTGAGAAAACCCCTCCGCGTCCAGATGCGCCCGCACCGCGTCCCCGAACCCCGCCGGATCGGTATCGACCGTGTAGCGGATCTGGCAATGCGCGCGGGCGTTGGGCGCGACGGCGTTGACCGGCGCCTCGGGCCGCCCGGAAATCATCGCGAGAATGATAAAACTGTTCCAGCCATAGATTTTCTCGGCGGATGTCAGGCCGGGCTCGCCCCAATCGGGGTCGATGGTCGCCGCCTCGCCGCCGCCGCCCACCGGGCAGCCGTCCAGCACCGCGCGCACCGCCGCCGGGACGCCGTTGCGCGGCAGCCAGTCGCGCACGAGGATTTTGCCATGACGGTCCATGATCGTTCCCAATGCCGAGACCAGAACGATCGCCGGATCGGTGGTCAGCCCGCCCCAGTGCCCGGAATGCACGCCGCCCGCCCGCGTGTTCACCACGAGGTCGAAATGATACGTGCCGCGCGTGCCGGTGGCGATCGTCGGCACCTCGGGCATCACCCGCGGCCCGTCGCTGGCGATCAGCACATCGGCGGCCAGCGCCTCGCGGTGCGCCGCGACAAACGCGCGCAATCCGGTGGAGCCGCGTTCCTCGCTGGTTTCCAGCACCAGTTTGACGTTGAAGCCCAGATGCCCGCCGCGTTCTTCCAGCACCGCCTCCAGTGCCGAGAGGTTGACCGCGTGCTGGCCCTTGTTGTCCGCCGTGCCGCGGCCGTACCATAGCCCTTCGCGCTCGGTCAGCGTCCAGGGATCGAGGCCGGGCGTCCACTGATCCTCCAGCCCGCGCACCGTGTCGCCGTGGCCGTAGGTCAGCACCGTGGGAAAAGCGGGATTTTCGATGCGCGTGGCGGTGAGGATCGGGCCGAACCCCTCACGCGGGTTGGGATGGATCGCGACGGTGAAACCCATCGTTTCCAGCCAGGGCCGCATGGCGTCTGTCAGATAGCGATGAATGTCGGGGGCGTGCGCCGGGTCCTGGGAGGTGCTGGGGATGGCGATCAGGCGGGCGAGACGTCCGCGGAAGCCGTCGCCGTCGAAGAAGCTGAGCGCGCGCGCGATGGCGCCGTCCCTGGATGGCATGCTGTGTCTCCGTCTGGTCTGGGTCGTGGTATCATGAGTGTGCCATGCCGGGGGAAGCAAGACGAGGCGTTTTCACGTTCGCGCGAAAATCCGGCGGCCGGAGCGGCTGCATGATCCTCGCGCGCCTGTCCGCGCCGTGCCCGCGGGAAGACAGAAAAATACACCACAAAGGCACAAAGGCACAAAGACGGACTTCTGAAAATTCAGGTCTTCGTGCCTTTGTGGTTATCATGCTTTCCTCACCCGCGGCACGGCCCCTCACGCCGCGGGTGGTGCCGCGCCTTTCACCTGCGTGCGGTGCATGACGCGCCGCGCGGCGCCATCGAACGGATCGCGCCGGTGCATGGTGCAACGATTATCCCACAGCACGAGGTCGCCCGCTCGCCACCGATGTGTCCAGACAAAGCGCGCCTGTGTCGCGTGCGCCCAGATTTCATCGAGCAGGGCTTCGGACTCCGCCAGATCGTACCCCTCCAGCCAGGCCATTTTCCGCCGCCCGAGATACAGCATCCGCCGTCCGCTGTCCGGGTGTGTGCAGACCAGGGGATGCATCATGCCGGG
>JAYVCG010000726.1:0-4322 GCA_043750075.1 Acetobacteraceae bacterium
GCCGTGTTACGGGTGGTGATCGTCAGGCGCCCGCCGCGCGGCATGGCATGGCGGGCATTGGTCGCCAGGTTGGTGATCGACGTTTCCAGTTGCACCCGGTCGATCCGCACCGGCCACGGATCATCCGCGAGGTCGAGGTCGATCGTGATGTCCTCGCCCAGAGTACGCCGCAGGAGGCGGGTGAAGTCGCTCAGCACCGCGTTGATGTCGCACCGTTCCGGGACCAGGGGCTGGCGGCGCGCGAAGGCCAGCAATTGCCGGGTCAACTCCGCCCCACGCAACGCCGCTTTCAGCGCCTCCTCCGCGAGTTCCCCGCTTCCCGGATCGTCCGGCCACTTGTCGCGCAGCAATTCGAGACAGCCGATGATGATCGACAGCAGATTATTGAAATCGTGCGCCATGCCGCCGGTGAGCTGTCCCATCGCATGCATTTTCTGAGATTGCACCAGTTGGCTCGCGGTACGCTGATGGTTGGCGATCTCGGCTTTCAGGACCTCCATGTATCGCTCGCGCTCTTCCAACTGATACCGTAACGCTTCACCCGCCGCGGCCATGGACGCGGCGACCGCGTTGACCTCGCGGATATGGGTGACCGGCAGCCGGCCGCCGCGCGTGCCCGCGCCCATGGCGGCGGCCAGATGGGACAGCCCGGTCACGGAACGGGCGATGGAACGGCCGATCCCCCAGGAAATGAGACCGGCGAGCAGCAATATGCCCCCGCCAAGCGCCAGCATGCGGCGCAGCGAACGTTGGGCGGGGGCGAACAGGACATCGTTCGGGATCGACACCGCCAGCACCCAGCCCGACAGTGTCACACGGTTGAACGCGACGTGGACCGGGCCGCCGTCGAACGCGGGCGAAAGATAAGCGCCCCCGGCCTGTTGCCCCATCTGTTCCAGGAAATCTGGCGGAGCCCGCGTGCCGATGAAGCGTTCCGGTTCGCGGGTGTGGTGGAGGATCACTCCGTCACGATCGACGAGCCAGGCGGTTTGCTCTGGAAGGAGGAGTTGTTCCGTCATCACGGCCGTGATCGCCTCCGTGATCCGCAGGCTCAGGACATGGATGAGAACGCCATCCCGCCAGACCGGAACGTTGATGCTGAGAACAAGCTTTTCTGTTCCGGCCTCCCGCGCCAGACCGGCGATTTCCATCTTGCCCGTCTCGACGGCATGGCGGATCATCCCAGGTTCGTCCGGCAAAACGGTGCCGAACGGAACGGACGTGTTCACCAGTTGCTGTCCCATCGTGCCGTACACCACGGCGGTCAGGCCCTCGCGTCCCACCACGGCGCTCCAGCGGGTGTGAAACGCGGCCAGATCACCGATCCGCAACATCCGCGCGTCACCGATCGTCCGTGCGAGCGACATCAAGGCGCTGATCCGGCGGTCAATGTCGCCCGCCGCTGCCTCGGCGGCGTCGCGCATTGACCGGGTGATCAGCCTTTGCTCATCGCCAACCGCGCGTTCCACCAGAAAACCGCTGAAAATCAGGAACGGCAACACGCTGGCGACGACCAGTGCCGTGATGAAGGTATGGATTGAGAAGGTAAACCGCATGCTCTCATTCCGCGCGGGCGGGCGCAGTGATCGGTAGTGGGTCCGTTTGGCGTTTTCCCATCATCCCCTGGTCCGGCCGGGGGCTCTCTCGCGGCACGGTGCTGGTACAGAGCCCGCGGTCGAGCCGGGGGATGACGGGAGGAATATCAAACGGACCCACTCCCCGGTGATCGGTAAGGGGTCGATGATGGTCAGGCTGAGGGAGTCGTGCTGACTGATCGATGGATCAGTGCCTTGGCTGACGACCTTATGCGTTCAGGCCGGGTTCGTGAAGGGAACAAAAGAACCCGCCAGCATGTATTCCGCGCCCGTTCCGAACCGGATGGGAAGGACGGCTTTTCATCCCAGCCGCCCCACATCCACCGTCACGCCATGATCCAGCGGTCCATGCCCACCGCCATACCCCGGCGCCGCGGCGATCGCCGCCCGCACATAAGCCCGCGCCCGGATCACCGCATCCCGCAACGTCATCCCCTGGGCCAGTCCGGCGGCAACGGCGGAGGCGGTGGTGCATCCCGTTCCATGCGTGTGCCGCGTCGGGATGCGTGGCGCGGTGAAGGCCTCGATCCCCTCCGGCGTCGCCAGCAGGTCGGTCAGTTCGTCCCCCGGCAGGTGCCCGCCTTTCAGCAGCACGGCGGGCACGCCAAGCGCCAGCAGCGCCATCGCCGCGATCCGCATCTCGGCCACGGAGCCAATGGACATGCCCGCCAGGGCCTCGGCCTCCGGCAGGTTGGGCGTGAGTACGGCGGCCATCGGCAGCAACCGGCGGCGGAGCGTGTCCACCGCCTCGGCGGCAAGCAAAGAGTGCCCGCCCTTGGCGACCATCACCGGATCGACGACCAGGGGAATTCCGGCGGCGTGACGCTCCAGCGCCCGGCACACGGTTTCGATCACCTCCGACGTGCCGAGCATGCCGGTTTTCACCACGTCGGCGCCGATGTCGGTCAGCACGGCTTCCATCTGCTGGGTGATGAAATCCAGTGGCACGGGATGGACGCCATGCACGCCCAAGGTGTTCTGGGCGGTCAGCGCGGTCAGCGCGGTCGCGGCGAAGCCTCCCAACGCGGTGACGGTTTTGATGTCGGCCTGAATGCCCGCTCCGCCTCCGGAGTCCGAGCCCGCGACGATCAGTACGCGGCCTTTCATTGGGGTGAATACCTGAAGGCCAGAAAGGCCGGGGCAGCGCCCAGAGTTCTTCCTCCCGCCCCCTTCACTCCGCCGCCTGAGCAGGCGCGCGGGCCGCGTGCGCGATGACGGCGCAAAGGGCATCAACCACCTCCAGCACCAGCGCCTCATCCTCGCCCTCCGCCATGACCCTGATCAAAGGCTCAGTGCCACTGGGCCGGATCAGCACGCGGCCGGTGCCGTTCAAACGCGCCTCGGCGGCCGCGATCTCCCGCCGCACCGTTTCCAGCCCCAATGGCGAGACCCCGGAAAACCGCACGTTCTTCAACCGCTGCGGCAGACGCTGAAACACCTGACAGACCTCGGAGGCAGCGCGCTGCCGCTCCACCACCACCGCCAGCACCTGCAACGCGGCCAGCAGCCCATCGCCGGTGGTGGCGAAGTCGGACAGAATCAGATGACCGGACTGCTCGCCGCCGATGTTCAGCCCATGCGCGCGCATGTGCTCGGCGACATAGCGATCGCCGACCTTGGTGCGATGCAACATCAGGCCGCGCCCGCCCAGAAACCGCTCCAGGCCCAGGTTGGACATGACGGTGGCGACGATGCCGCCGCCGCGCAACTGCCCGGATTCCTGCCAGGACTGGCCGATGAGGCCCAGGATCTGGTCGCCGTCGATGATTTCGCCGCGCTCGTCGGCCATGATGAGCCGGTCGGCGTCCCCGTCCAGCGCGATGCCGAGATTGGCGTTGTGCTCCCTCACCAGGGCGCACAGATGCTCCGGCACGGTGGAGCCGCAGTCTTTGTTGATGTTGAACCCGTCCGGCGTCACCCCGGTGGTGATGACGTTGGCGCCGAGTTCCCACAACACCGTGGGCGCCACGCGCCAGGCGGCGCCATTGGCGCAATCGACCACGATCTTCAGATCGTCCAGCCGCAGGCCGCGGGGAAAACTGTTCTTGGCGGCCTCAATGTAACGGCCCGCCGCGTCCTCCAGCCGGTTGGCGCGGCCGAGTTTGGCGGGGGCGGCGAGCCGTTCGGCGACGCCGCTGTCCATCAACGCCTCGATCTCCCACTCCATCTCATCCGACAATTTGTTGCCGTCGGGACCGAACAGCTTGATCCCGTTATCCTCATAGGAATTGTGCGAGGCGGAGATCATCACCCCCAGATCGGCGCGCAGGCTGCGGGTCAGCATGGCGATGGCGGGCGTCGGCAGAGGTCCGAGCAGCGTGACATCCATGCCCGCGCCAATGAAGCCCGCGGTCAACGCGGGCTCGATCATGTAGCCGGACAGGCGGGTATCCTTGCCGATCACGACCCGATGGCGATGCGAGCCACGGGTGAACAACAGTCCCGCGGCCTGGCCAAGCCGCAACGCGATACCGGCGGTCATGGGCTCGGTATTGGCCTTGCCCCTGATGCCGTCCGTGCCGAACAGCCGTCTGGCTTTTGTCATTTTATCTCCGCGCGGGCTGTCCTGTCTCTCTACTGTGAAGACCGGGAAAAAGAAAGAGATTCGTCAGCCCTGTTGATCGCCCGCCACACGCGCACCGCCGCCACGGTTTCCCTGACATCGTGTACCCGCAAGACCGCCGCGCCCTGGCTCAACGCGTGCAGCCCGGCGGCGATGGAGCCTGG
>JAYVCG010000727.1:0-4628 GCA_043750075.1 Acetobacteraceae bacterium
AAAGTGCCGCCGGTTCCCCGTGACGAGATATTCCGCCTGGGCTTCCATGGCGCAGAGCATGAACATGAAATCGCCGGGATCGGGGCCCGTGACCGGAACGGCGGCGGGGTGAAACAAAGCCCCAATCTTCCTCGATCGTGGAGAGAAGCGCTGTGACTTCATCCTCGGCGAAGCCAAATTTCGGCCGCCTCAGCACGTCACGATATTCTCGGAAGATATCGTCCGAAACGCAGGGGCATATCAGCCCCTCCCGGACGGCCTTTATGACCAGCGCCGGATTGCCGGATGGAGAATGAAAGCCGGAGACGAGCACATTGGTGTCGATAACAACACGAATCACCTGGGCTTCGCACCGGCGGCCTCGTTCTTTTCCTTGCGGTAGGCATCGATCTCGGCATTGATCTCTTCTTCCGTCAGTTGATCAATGCCGCGCTGCCGCGCGCCGTCCCAGGCTTTTTGCAGCCAGGCGGGCGGTGGCACGTCACGCAGGAAATCCCGCGCGCTCAACGGGGGTGCCTTCGCCGGTTTCGTCACCACATGGTTCTCCCGTGATCAATGCGGGCGACAGGGTACCACCCTGATCCCGCCGCTGGCCTCGATGAGGATGGTAAATCCTCATGAACAGCAGCGGAAAGTCAAGAAGTTCCGGAGCCGGGCGCCCAGGCGGGCCAATGACCGCGAGCGGGGAAACCGGCGTCCGCCACCTCAAGGGGCCAAGGCGGACGCCGTCTCCAGGGGGTGGCGTCACGCCGTCCCGCTCATCATGGCCGTCCCTGAACGCACTCTCGGCGCGCCCTGGGCGACCGTGATCGCACCGGCTCTGACATGGGGGCGTGCCGGTTGAGGCGCCGCGAAGGTTTTTCAACACGGAGAACACGAAGAACCACGAAGGCGCACGGAGGTTTGAATGTGCTACACGATGAAACGCCGCATGCCATCCTTGAGGCGGGGGGCGTGGAAGTTCATCAGCAGGCCGGCGCGGAGTTGACTCATGCGCAAATATGTCACGATTTGTGCTTCATGGGCGGGGACGAGCGCGGTGACGGCCTTGATTTCAAGAATGATCGCGTTCGCGACCAGGATGTCCGCGCGGAAGCCGAGGGGAATCGTTTTACCCTTGTAAGTGACGGGCACCATGACCTGGCTCGCGAAAGGGATACCGGCCTGCTCCAGTTCCAGGCACAGGCATTCCTCGTAAACGGATTCGAGCAGACCAGGCCTGACGGTGCGATGCACCTCGATCGCCAGACCAATGACGCGTTCGGTCAGCGCGCGATGCTCCAGCATGACGGGACTCCGTGAACCTTCGTGGTTCTCCGTGGTAAATCTTAATAAAGTGTGAACGAATCCGGAATTGTCCAGGAGGGAAACCGGCGTCCGCCGCCTCAGAGGGCCAAAGCGGACGCCGTCTCCAGGGGGTGGCGTCGCGCCGCCCCGCTCATCATGGCCGTCCCTGGACGCACCCTCGGCACTCCCGATGGGACCGTGATCCCACCGGCTCTGGCATGGAGGCGTGCTGGCCACGCGGAAGCCCGTGTTCGTGTCGCGGTTTCCGGTGTTGTTCCTGTCGCGGTTGCCGGCGCGGACGTTCCTCGGGTTGTTGTTCCAGGAAGCGCCGCGGAGGACACGCAGAGCGGGGGACGGCCAGGCTCCCGCCGTACTGGGCGACAACCGGCGGAGCGCGCCGGATCGAACCAGCCGTCACGGAAGATCGCGTGGCGCAGACGCCACGTACCGGCGTGGGAGGCATGGGCGATCCATGCCTCGACGCGGGATGTTATCACGGAAGCATCCATCGTGCCCGCCCGCCAGCGGTCGCGCAGGCCGCGCAGGCGGTTGCGCATGCGGCGGATGCCCTCCTCCGGCAGGCGGCGGCGGCCGGGTTGGAGCGAAAAGCCCAGGAAAATGGCGGGCGCGGCGGTTTCGATGATGACGGTTTTGCGCGGGTGGAGCGACAAACGCTTCTGGGCCAGCCATGCGCCGATCCTGGCCCGCCATTCCTCCAGCACCGCCGCGTCGTCGTGGAACAGGGCGAAATCGTCCACATAACGAAGGTAGGGCGCGCGCAGCACCTCGACGGCGAAATGATCCAGCGGATCGAGGAAGACGTTGGCGAAGAACTGGCTGGTCAGGTTGCCGATCGGCAGGCCGCAGCGGCGCTCGAAGGGCGTGAACAGCGTGTCGCCGGGGTAATGCAGGTTCACCGGCTCCTGCGCGTTGGAGCCATCGACGATCGCGTCCAGTAGCCAGAGCGTATCGGGACACGCGATACGGCGGCGGAGCGTGGCCTTGAGCAAATCATGGTCGATGGCGGGGAAGTAACGGTAGATGTCGCAACGCAGGACATGCTTGTGGTTGTCGCGCCAGCGTTCGTAGCGGTCCACGGCGCGGTGCGTGCCCTTGCCCTCGCGGTTGGCGTGGCTGTGATGGATGAAACCGCGATCGAACAACGGCGCCACGACCTCGCACAAGGCGTGATGCACGACACGGTCGCGGAACGGCGCGGCGGAGACCAGGCGTTTCTTGGGATCGCGCACCTCGATTTCCACGTAATGGCCGGGACGCCAGGAACGGTCGAGCAATTCCCGTTCCAGACGCAACAGATTGCGTTCCAGACCGGCGGCGAAGGCGGCGGCGCCAGGCTTGCGGCGCTTGCCGAGGACGGCCTTGCGGAAGGCGGTGTGCAGCGCGCCGAAGTTCGCGATGGAACCGAACAGAGCGTCATGCTGAAAAGGCATGATCCGCTTTCAGCCAGCCGCCGACCAGGCGTCCGACCTCATCCAGGCTTCGTGCCGAGTGTTCATAACGGCGCGCGTCGATCAGGTGCAATTCGAACGATAACCGCATGAAGAACCGCAGCCGTTCCAGGCCAAGGTTGGCGTCCGCCAGCATCTTGCCGCGGGCTTTCGTGTACGTGGCGCCGATCAGCGATTCCAGCACGTCCAGCGCGGTGCTTTCGATCCGGTCGCCCAATACGAATTTCTGCTTGCGGGGGAATTTCTCCACTGTCGGGATCAGCCACAACAGGACACGATACATCGCTTCCAATGCTGGTCCGGTCGCCCTGGTGTTGTTGGATGGTTCCGTCATGGGAGGGATGATGACTCATGAAGGGTCGATTCGGGCAAGCGGTTTTTTCGATTCGCCACATTCGTTCGTTATATACCGTGTTCGCGCGAAAATCCGGAAAACCGAATCGGCGAAAATGGCTCAAACGCTGGAGTTTGACCTCTACGATTTTTCGGGTTTTCGTGCGAACACGGTATATTTATAGTTCGCAACGATATCCATTTTCAAAATCGACCAGGGGCTTTGCCCCTGGACCCCATAAGATGTAAGGATTTAAAGATTAAGGAGATAAATAAGTCCTGGCCACGCGGAAGCCCGCGTTCGAGCCGCGGTCCCCGGTGATGTCCCTGCCGCGGTAGCCGGCGCGGACGACCCTCGGGTTGTTGTTCCAGGAAGCGCCGCGGAGGACACGCCGACCACAATCTCCGGTTGTATTCCATGCGGAACCATCCGTGGGAGGCGAGCCGCTATAATTCTCGTGCCAGCAATCGCCGGTCCATTGCCATACATTGCCCAGCATGTCGTGAAGCGCGAACGCATTCGCCTTGAACGATCCAACCGGCGCGGTAAAGGCGAATTTATCATTACAACCAAAGAATTTCTCAGTATCCGGCCGCGCGATGTTCAACCGCCTGGCCAGCGTGGCATCGGCGACATTGGCGAAGAGACACGCCGGGTCGCGTTCATTGCCCCAATACCGCGCGAGGGACGGCGCGGAGGCGGACGTGACCGCCCGCGCGGCGTATTCCCATTCCGCCTCACTCGGCAGACGATAGGTCTTACCGGTCTTTTTCGACAGCCACGCGAGATAGGCCAAGGCGTCGTCATGGCTCACGCAGACAACAGGGTGACGGTCAGGCGAGGGAGTCTGCGGAAACCCCGGATCGCGCCAGGTCAATCCCTCTTTCTTGACGTAGGACCATTTGTTGTCCTTGAGGGCCAGGGTGTAGCAGCCGTCCCCCACCGGCCGTTCCCCCGTCTCGGCGATGAAAGCCGCGTATTCCCCCCGCGTGACGGTGAATTTCCCCATGTGGAACGGCCGTGGGATCGTCACCACATGCAGCGGCTCCGACCAGCCGCGATACTGCGCGGGCATTTTCTCCCGCTCCTCCTCCCCCGGAGGGACGCCCATGGTGAAACTGCCTTGCGGCAGCAGCACAAGCTGCGGGCAGGTCGTGCAATCG
The DNA here is from genome assembly GCA_043750075.1 of Acetobacteraceae bacterium. GTDB lineage: Bacteria > Pseudomonadota > Alphaproteobacteria > Acetobacterales > Acetobacteraceae > Rhodopila. Next base: position 4,254 of record JAYVCG010000727.1, read on the forward strand.
CGGGTCACGTCGAAAGGACTGGCCGACTCCGCCCAGGCATGGGGGGCCAGGGAGAGAAGGCCGCACAACAAGCCCGGAATGATCCACTTCATTGCTCTTTCCCTTCGGCCATGGCATAATGGTTTTCGCCCGTAGCGTGGCACGGATCGTTACGCGCGGTCCATACCTGCGGCGGCACCCTCCACGCCCAGGGAGAGGCCGGGACTTGCGGCACGCCGCGCCGCGCGCTTATCTCCGGCGGGACAGGGGAGAGGGACGTTCATGGCGGTCAACAAGATTTTTCCGGACGCGGCGGCATCGCTGGCGGGCCTGTTGCGCGATGGCATGACCATCATGTCGGGCGGGTTCGGGCTGTGCGGCATCCCCTCGGCGCTG
>JAYVCG010000728.1:0-2563 GCA_043750075.1 Acetobacteraceae bacterium
GTTGTGGTTGAACCCGCCAAAAGGTTTCATGCCGAGATTGAGGGCTTCTTCCCCGGCGTGGCCGAAGGGCGGGTGGCCGAGATCGTGCGCCAGCGCCAGCGCCTCGGTCAGGTCCTCGTCGAGGCCCAAAGCGCGGGCGATGGAACGGGCGATTTGCGCGACCTCGATGGAATGGGTCAGGCGGGTGCGGTAGAAATCACCCTCATGATTGACGAAGACCTGGGTTTTGTACTGGAGTTTTCGAAACGCCGAGCTGTGGATCACCCGGTCGCGGTCGCGCTGCCAGGGCGAGCGGCCGGGCGACTCGGGCTCGGCGTGCAGCCGGCCGCGCGCGGTGGCCTCCGAGACGGCATGGGGGGCGAGGGGAATGCGGCCTGTCATGCGTGGCGCTTACACCCGTGATGATGGGACTTCAATTATGCATGGCGAGCGCCTATGTTCCCTCCATGGGACAGTTTGCCGTGACCGAGCGGGCCGCCGCCCGCATCGCCGAGATTTCCGCCGCCGAGGGCAATGCCCTCGCGTTGCGCGTTTCCGTGCTCGCCGGGGGGTGCAGCGGGTTTCAGTACCGCTTTGAACTGGACAAGCAGGTCCAGCCGGACGATCTGGTGATCGAGAAAGCCGCCGCGCGCATCCTGGTCGATCCGTCGAGCCTGGATTTGCTGGCCGGCTCCGAACTCGATTTCACCGACGCACTGATGGGCAGTCACTTCGCGGTGCGTAACCCGAACGCCACCTCCTCCTGCGGCTGCGGGACGAGCTTCTCGATCGAATAAGACGGGCGAGTAATACCAACCCGCTTAAACATTGACCCATGCCGTCATCCTCCGGCCCGGCCGGGGGATGACGGGGTGAGACAGCGGTACGTCACTCTCTCCGCCGGTTGGTATAAGACGGGTCTTTCTGTATTTCCTGTAACGATACCGCAATCCGGCGCTGTCAGACTGGCGGCTTCCGGACGATGCGTGTCCGGCCCGATGGCTCCCTCCGGACCGGCCGTTGGGCCGCGCCCCGCCCTCGTTCCATCCAGGGTATCGGTACAAGGCATTCTACCCATCGCCCTCAAAATCCTGGGGATGCTCACCCTGACCGCCGGAGGGATCGATCTCGGTCTGCCGCTGTACAACACGCGGTTGAACACCATGGAAAACAAGGCGGTGGTGAACAGCTTTGTGCCCGCCGTCGCCTCCAGTTGGAAACGCGAACCGCTGGCCAAACGCGCGGCCCCGGAATTGTCTCCACGCCTGAACCCCGACGAATGGCGGGCCTTTCTGGATTTCACCGCGCGCCTCGGGCCGTTCCTGAAATACGAGGGGGCGGACGGGCGGGGCTTTCACTTCCCTCATCCTCGGCTTTCAGAACGATGTCACGGTGGCGTACGACGCGCAGGCGAGTTTTCAGAACGGCATGGCGATCATTCACATCGAATTGCGCAAGCATGACAATCACTGGATGGTGAACGATTTTCAGGTGAAACTGCCTCCCGCCCCGCGGGCCGGCCGCGGCACCTGAGCGTCTTCATCTGGACCGGCGCGGGGCTTTCCTGGTGGAAACGCGCGCGAAAGGTTTTCACCACGGAGAACCACGAAGGAAGCAGGAACAGAACCCGTATCGTTGGAAACGTAATAAAGGTCCGGATGACCGGGCACATGATGCTCGCGCTTGCCGTGTTGCCGCGACTGCCCGAACACCGTCGCGGCGCGCTTATATTCGGCGGGGGTGAAGTTCTGCCCGCGCATCACCAGCACATGATATTTTGAAAACGCACCGTTCAACGCGGCCCTGGTTCCGGCGTCCACCGGCCGGGTGAAATCAATGCCCGCCACCTCGGCGCCGGTATGCTCCGTCAACGGCGTGATCCTCAGCAAGCCCATGACGCGCCCTTCCCTTCCCTTCCCCGTGCGTCGGAAACGCCGAACCGGACGCCACCGGGCGTCAGGCGAGACCGCTTCTTTGTGTCTTTGTGCCTTTGTGGTGTCATTTAAAACGGATCATCCACCGGGGATCATGGGATGGGCCCGTGACCTTGCGACAAATGACACCACAAAGGCACGAAGACACAAAGCGGAGACATCAGGACAGGCGGCGTTTCAGCGTTTCGTTCACCAGAGCCGGGTTGGCCTTGCCCGCCATGGCCTTCATCACCTGGCCCACGAAGAAGCCGAACAGTTTGTCCTTGCCGGATTTGTATTCCGCCACCTTGTCCGGGTTCGACGCGATGATCCTGTCCACGGCGGTGTCGATTTCGCCGCTGTCCGTGACCTGGCGCAGGCCTTTCGCTTCCACGATCTCCGCCGGGGCCTGGCCGGTGTCCAGCATCGCCTCGAACACATCCTTGGCGATCTTGCCGTTGATCGTTTTATCCGCGATCAGATCCAGCAATTGACCCAGAGCCGCGGCGCTCACGGGAGGATCCTCGATCGTCCGCCCCATCCGGTTCATCGCCGCGAAGAAATCCCCGGTAACCCAGTTCGCCGCGATCTTCGCATCCCGCCCCTTCGCCACGTCCTCAAAAAACCGCGCCGTCGTTTGTTCCGAAACCAAAACAGCCGCGTCATAAGCC
>JAYVCG010000729.1:0-3027 GCA_043750075.1 Acetobacteraceae bacterium
TTCCATTGCACGCCCTGGGGCAATCCGACCCGCACGTACTTTGGCTGGCAGCGTCCCTGTTACCTGTTGGGCGAGGGTTACACGAAGACCTTCAAGGAACTGATGGAGACCACCGACTGGGATCTCTACGGCACCGGTAATTATGAAAAATGCGCCGACTGCATGGTGCATTCCGGCTACGAGGCGAGCGCGGTCAACGAAACCATCCGCCATCCCCTGAAGGCCGCGGCGCAGGTGCTGCGCGGCATCCGCACGGAAGGCCCGATGGCGCCGGACGTGTCCCTCGCCAGCCAGCGTCCCGCCGAGTTCGTGTTCAGCAAGCATGTGGAAACCGCGCTGACGAAAATCCGCGCGCGGAAGGCGCAGCCAGAGGCGGCTGACGCGGGGGAGTGACACCAATACGCTTTAATACCAACGGCCCTTATTGCTGACACATGCCCCTTCGCCGTCATCCCCCGGCCCGGCCGGGGGATCTGTCCAGGCGCGGTGCCGCGAGAGATCCTCCGGCCGGGCCGGAGGATGACGGGGATGGGTCAATGATAAGGGCCGTTGGTATTATTGCAATCGGAGCGTAGGGCGTTGCACACAAGAGTATGCGATTAGAAGAGACATGCAACCGCGTGTGCGCCAGGCCAGATGCTGAAGATAAAGCGGACCATAGCTGCTGACGGCGCCGACCGTTACCTACGTCCGGCGCGGGATGTCGGCGGTTTCGAAGAACACGGCAATGATCACGGGCGGTCGCGTGGTCCTGTAGGCGACCCAATATCTGCCCGCCTTGATCCAGGCCTGCCCCTTTCGCGCGACCAGCGGATATGGACGCGGCGCCGGGAGCCCCGCGGACGGATTGCTCTCAATTTTTCGTTCGGCTTCGGCCAGTGCGGCGAAAAGAGCGCGAGCAGCCTCCGGCCGCCGCGAGTCTTCGTAGTGATGCACAAGAGTCCCGATATGACGTACCGCTCTGGGTGCGTATTCGATCAACGACGCGATCGGACTTTGCGCGGCGGAGCGGCGTCCTGTTTGGCCTCCATCCGTGCGATGCTATCGAGCAACATCTGCCGGACGACCTCACCCGGAACTGTCAGCCCAGAGGCAATTTCCGCCTCGCTCTCCTCAAGGATCTCAAGCCAGCCGGCGGGTGCGATGATCGGGTTGTCATCCATGGGGTGAGTCTAGCCGAATGCGGGGCGACATTCCAGCCCAGATTCTGACCGTGCTCCAGGGCGCCTGTCACAGTGAAATCGTGGAGCCATTGGCATCGTGCCGGGACAGACCCCGCGCACCATGGTCATGGATTTCTGACACAAGGTTTCTTCGCGCGGTTGCGCGTGAGTTGGCTGGCCCTCAATGCCTCCCGTCAATCGAAACATGTGCCACGCGATGGGTAATGCATCCGATCAACCCTCACCAGCCGGATCGGGTCTGGGATTCAGCTTGCTCAGGATGCCATCCAATGTTATAATGAAAGTTATAATATTGGATGGACAGAGATCCTCATGGTCAAACTCAAGGTCACCACGGTCGGCAATTCGACGGGCGTTGTCCTTCCCAAGGAAGTGCTGGCCCGCCTGAACGTCGGGAAAGGGGACAGCCTTTTTTTGACCGATTCCCCGGACGGCTACCGGATCACGCCCTACGATCCGGATTTCGAGCGGCAGATGAAACTGGTCCGCCAGGTCATGAATGAGCGCCGGAACGTGCTCAAAGAACTGGCGAAGTGAGCGGCGAGGACCACAACTGGAACTGGATCGGCGAGGAAGTCGCGCTGGCGGCGCACGATGCCATGATCGCCGCGTTCGGCGGTCTGGGCGGTGTCCGCGATCTGGGAGCCTTACAATCCGCTCTGGCGCGTCCGCGTCATCTGGCCGCGCATGGCTCTCCCGATGTGGCCGCGCTCGCGGCGTCTCATGCATATGGAATAATACGCGGTCATCCGTTCTCCGATGGCAACAAGCGCACCGGCTATTCCCTGGCGCTTGTCTTCCTGCTCGACAATGGCTTTGCCTTCATGGGCACGGACATCGAGTCCATCACGGCCATGGTTGAAGTCGCGGCGGGCACCCTGAGCGAGGCCGAACTCGCCTCCTGGTTCCGCGCGCGGATCAGACCCTTGTGACCAGTGCTTCAACCAACGGGCTGACGATGCTCCACTGTCAGGTTATCTGTCCGCGGCCGGTATGATTGTCGTATTATAAACCTGGGTGTAGGTTGCCGCGGATGAGATTGGAGATGAACCGTGCCATACGGATGGACAGATATTCTCGTGATCGTGATCAGCGTGCTGGTTGGCGGGGAGGTTCCGTGCGTGCCTTCTGATGACAGACCCGCATGAAACCGTCCGAAGCCCTGGCCGCTCACCGCGCGGAACTGCGTCAGCTTGTCAGCCGCCACAACGTCATGCGGCCGCGCGTGTTCGGCTCCGTTCTGACCGGAACCGACACCGAGGAAAGTGACCTCGATTTACTGGTTGATCCCACCGAAACCACGACCTTGTTCACGCTCGCCGGGCTGGAACATCAGGCATGTGCATTGCTCGGTGTCCGTGTTTCGGTGCTGACCCCTGGGTTTTTACCGGTGAAGTTTCGTGATCGTGTGGAACGGCAGGCTGAGCCGTTGTGACGCACCCGGAGCGCGTTGGTGAGTATCTGGAGCACATCGCCCAGGCCATTGAACGCGCGATGCGTTATGTTCAGAAGTTGGATGGTGTTGAAGCATTGCGGTGCGATGAACAGGTCCAGGATGCCGTCGTCCGTAATCTCGAAATCATTGGCGAGGCGGCGAACAGAATCCAGAACGCGGCTCCTGGGTTTGTCGCGGATCATCCCGAACTGCCGTGGATCGGGATGCGTGGCATGCGTAACAAGATGATCCACGAGTATTTCGACGTGGACTGGGGTGTCGTCTGGGGCACCGTCAAGGATGATTTGCCCCCATTGAAGAAGCGGATTGATGCTTTGCTGATGGAATACCGCCAGACGCGGGAAGGTCAATAAAGCAGCGATCACGAACAGGGATTTTCGGCTGTCC
>JAYVCG010000730.1:0-4152 GCA_043750075.1 Acetobacteraceae bacterium
GGCCAGGTTGATCACCCAGAACGGCACCACCGGCAACAAACGCAACGCCAGCAGATAGGAGAATCCATCCCGCCGCAACGCCTCCCGCAGCTTTCCCACTGCCTCGCCGCCGCGCCGCGCCATGCCGTCACCGAAGGCGGAACGGGCGATCAGGAACAGCGTCACGGCACCCGTGGTGGCGCCCGTCACCGCCAGCGCGCCACCCAGAAAGGGGCCAAACAAAAGCCCGCCGGTCATGGTGAGAAGAAGGCCTTGCGGCACGGACAGCGCCGCCGCGGCGAAGTAGATCAGCACGAACAGACAGGGCGCCAGCAGGGGATGCGCGGAAACCCAGGTCTTCAATGCCGCCTGCTCGCGCGCCAGGCCGGCCCAGGAGAGGTTGTCGGTGAGGCCTGAGGTCCAGAGGGCGGCGATGAGCGCGATCAGGCCGAGGGGAATGAGCAGGCGCGGGTTCAGACGCATGACGGTCTCATGGGTGGCCCCCGGCCCACCCCATTAGCGGGCGCACCGCTCAGAACAGCTTGTCTCTGGCCGGATATTGCACGACGATCTCGTTCGGATCGGCGAGATTCAGCATCTCCCGCGCCCGCTGGTCCAGCGCGTCGCGGTCAAGATGCGCGGGGGACAGACCGGTGACCTTGCCTTTCCAGTTATCCCGCTCCGCGCGCGCCGCGGTCAGGTTGGCTTCCGCCTGACGCAGTTGCGTCTCGCGTTGCGCGCGCATGATGAGGCCATGGTCGCCCTGTGTCGCCTGCCAGGCGAAGCCTCCGGTAAGGACGAGGAGCACCGTGGGCAAGGTGGCGGATTTCACCCGCCGTTTGGTTTCACGCCAGACTGTGCTGAGGGTTTCGGCTGGCATCGTGTCCCCGTTCGCGCGCTGGTGTTCATGGTGGCGCCGGTATCCGTTCTAACGCGGGCCCCAGGGAAAGAGAATGGAAAAGAGAATGGGAAAGTCGCGTCCTCGCCCGATGTTCGTCAAAGGTTCGCCATGATTGAGGGGCAGGGTGAGGGATAGCCGGAGATCATGCAGCCCGGCTGGAGGTCATCATGAAACACCTTTCCGTTCTTTTCGCGGCGCTGGGTGCGAGTTTCGTCCTCGCGGCCGCCGCGCCAGCCATGGCCGAACAAGGCTGGGACCGTCATGGGTATGGGGGCCCTGGGTATGGGTATGGACACCCTGGATATGGACATCCTGGGCATGGACACCGGGACAATGGCCATTGGCGCCATGAGCGCCGGGGATATGATCATTACGGCCATGGGCCGAGCGCTTATCACGGCGGGTACGCCCCGCGTGCCTACCATGAGGGTTACGCCCCGCGTCCCTACTACGCGCCGCGTCCTTATTACGCCGCGCCGCCGGTTTATCTCGGTCTTCCGGGGATCGCGCTGCGCTTTCACTGAACGCGGCGTTGATCCGTGTTCCCGTTTTCCTCGTCCGGGGGATCGCGCGGCTTCGTGCCGTGAATGATCCCCCGGATGAGCGGAGGGTTCGGAGAATCGCCTCTCAGTGTCCGTCCGGACAGTCGGCGCGGTTCGCGGGCCGGCAGGTCTCACCACGGAGATCGCGGAGAAACCCTTTTCCAAAAACACAGGCGGATTTTCCGAACGGACGCTCAGCGCCGCAGGATAGTTCTTCCAGCGTAACGGGCGGCGGCGCCGAGTTCGGCCTCGATGCGGATCAACTGGTTGTATTTCGCGGTGCGGTCGCTGCGCGCCAGGCTGCCGGTCTTGATCTGGCCGCAGTTCGTGGCGACGGCGAGATCGGCGATGGTGGTGTCCTCCGTTTCCCCCGACCGGTGGCTCATCACCGCGCGCCAGCCATGGGTCTGGGCGATTTCCACCGCTTCCAGCGTTTCGCTGAGCGTGCCGATCTGGTTGACCTTCACCAGGATCGCGTTGGCCGAGCCGCGTTCAATGCCCAGCCGAAGACGTTCCGGATTGGTGACGAACAGATCGTCGCCGACGAGTTGCACCCTGGCGCCAATGCGGTCGTTCAGCAGTTTCCAGGTGTCCCAGTCATCCTCGGCGCAGCCATCCTCGATCGAGACGATCGGGTAACGGGCACAGAGGTCTTCATAGTACCGCACGATGCCTTCCGAATCGAGGATTTTGCCTTCCCCTTCGAGGTGGTATTTCCCATCCTTGAAAAACTCGGTGGAGGCGGGGTCGAGCGCGAAGGTCACGTCCTCGCCCATGCGGTATCCGGCTTTTTCAACGGCTTTGGCGATGAAGCTCAACGCCTCGTCAGCGGATTTCAGGTTGGGGGCGAAGCCGCCCTCGTCGCCGACATTGGTGTTGTGGCCGGCATCGTGCAGGCCCTTGCGCAAGGTGGCGAAAATCTCCGCGCCGATTCGCACCGCCTCGGCGATGCTGCCCGCGGCGATGGGCTGGATCATGAATTCCTGGATGTCGATCGGGTTGTCGGCGTGCTTGCCGCCATTGATGATGTTCATCATCGGCACCGGCAGGGTGCGCGCGTGAACGCCGCCAACATACCGGTACAGCGGCAGTCCCAGATGATCCGCCGCCGCCTTCGCCACCGCCAGCGACACCGCCAGCGTCGCGTTGGCGCCCAGTCGCGCTTTGTTGGGGGTGCCGTCGAGGTCGATCAGGGTGGTGTCGATCGCCACCTGCTGTGTGGCGTCCATGCCGCCGATGGCTTCCAGGATCTCGCCCTCGACGTTACGGATCGCGGTCCGCACGCCCTTGCCGCCATAGCGGGCTTTGTCGCCATCGCGCAGTTCCACCGCCTCATGCGCGCCAGTCGAGGCGCCGGAGGGCACGGCGGCGCGGCCAAAGCCGCCGCTTTCCAGGGTGACATCGACCTCAATGGTCGGGTTGCCGCGGCTGTCGAGGATCTCGCGGGCGGTCAGGTCGATGATCGTGGGCATCCGGCGCTCCTGGGTTTCGGTCGCGGGGGGATTATCATTCTGTGTGGCGGGGGGGAAGGATTGGGGCGCTTTTCTTGGTGTTCACACGGACAGGCCATCGCGGCCGTGCTGGTTTTCTCCATGGCGTATGTATTAAGGTCCACGGCGGCGCCGCGCGGCGTCACGTCCGGACCCGCGGGCGTCCACCATGCGCGAACCGGCGCGCAGGATAATGAAACCATTGGGCGTTCATGATGCCAGCCTCATCAGGAGTTCACGTCATGCGGGAATCGCGATCGCCGTCCGGTCCGGGTGCGCGGCTGGCGTGCGCCCTGCTGGCGGGCGCTTTGGCGGCCTGTCCGGCCCAGGGACAACAGACCCAGGGGCAAATGCCGGCGCCACGGTCCATTGCTCCGGCCTCCCGTTCCGCGCCCTCGCCGGTGGCGCCGGGGGATTTGTCCAGGCCGGTGTTCGACACCACGACGCCGGTGTACGCCACGGGGATGGGTCTCGATAAAAACGCTTTCACCGTGGTCGCCGAGGTCGAAGGCCGCGCCATCACCCTGGGCGACATCGGCGACGCGATCCAGGCGCTGCCGCCCGCCCTGGCGCAATTGCCGTTCGAGGCTTTGTATCCCGGCGTGGTGGAACAACTGGTCAAACAACAGGCGCTGGTGATCCGCGCGCAGCAGCAGGGCGCGGATGAGGACCCGCTCATCCGCCGCCGCATGAAGGCCGCCGCCGACCGGGTGCTGGCGAACGAATATGCGCAGCGGGAAATCATCCGCGGCATTACTGAGACAATGCTCCTGGAACGCTACAAACGCGATATCGCCGGCAAGCTGGCCCAGGAGGAGGCGCGGGTGCGCGTCATCCTGATCGCCACCGAGAAGGAGGGCCTGGACCTGATCGCTGAAGTGCGCGCCGGGGCGGATTTCGCCGTGCTGGCGCGGCGGGCGAGCAAGGACCCCACCGCCTCCGCCGGCGGCGATCTGGGATTCAACCCGCGGGAGGGCCTGACCCCGGAGGTGGGCGCCGTGGCCTTCGCCCTTCCCCCCGGTCAGGTGGCGCCCTATCCGGTACTGAGCGGAGGCGGCTGGTTCGTGGTGAAGGTGGAGGAGCGGAAGCGCGCGGCGGCTCCGGCTTTCGCCGCGATGCGGCAGCGCCTGACGCAGACATTGCTGCGCGAAGGCGTGCCGCCGCTGACCGCCGCCGTGCTGGGGGAGATGAAAGTGCGTGAATATAATCTGATGGGAAAAGAGGTCGATCCGGATAAAAC
>JAYVCG010000731.1:0-5200 GCA_043750075.1 Acetobacteraceae bacterium
TCAACGGGATGCGGTAGACCGCCATGGCGCGGTTGCCGACATAGGTGAGATCGACCTGAACGCCCCGCCGGTCCGTGCAAAGCGCGAGGATCGAGCCCAGATATTCGTCCGGCACCATGATCGTCGCCTTGATCCAGGGTTCCTCCATGCGATCAATCTGCGACGGGTCAGGCATATCGACGGGATTATGCAATTCCGTCATCTGCCCGTTCGTTTTATAAACGTGATAAACGACCGAGGGCGCGGTCGCGATCAGATCGAGGTCGAATTCCCGGCTCAGCCGCTCCTGAATGATCTCCAGATGCAACAAACCCAGGAAGCCGCAGCGAAAGCCGAAGCCGAGGGCGGCGGAGGTTTCTGGTTCATAATGGAAACTGGCGTCGTTCAGGCGCAGCTTGCCCAGACTTTCGCGGAGTTTCTCGAAGTCGTCGGCATCGACGGGATAAAGCCCGCACCACACCACCGGGATCGACGGTTTGAACCCCGGTAGCGCCTGGGCGGCGGGCATGCGGTCCTCGGTCAGCGTGTCGCCGATGTTGCAATCGGCGACGGTCTTGATGGCGGCGGTGATGTAGCCCATTTCCCCCGGCCCCAGATCGTCGGCCGGCACCATGCGAGGGGTGAACACGCCGACCTGCTCCACGACATGAGTGGAGCCCTTGGCCATCATGCGGATTTTCATCCCCCGCTTCAGGCGCCCGTCCTTGATGCGGACCAGGATGACCACGCCGAGATATTGATCGTACCAACTGTCCACCAGCAGCGCCTTCAGCGGTGCGTGCGCGTCGCCCTTGGGGGCGGGCAGCCGGTGGACCAGGGCTTCCAGCACGCCCTCGATGTTGAGGCCGGTCTTGGCGCTGATCTCCACCGCTTCGGAGGCGTCGAGGCCGATCACATCCTCGATTTGCTGCCTCACCCGCGCGGGCTCGGCGGCGGGCAGGTCGATCTTGTTGAGGATCGGCACGATCTCGTGGTTGGCTTCCAGCGCCTGATAGACATTCGCCAATGTCTGCGCCTCCACGCCCTGGCTGGCGTCCACCACCAGCAGCGAGCCCTCGCACGCGGCGAGGCTGCGGCTCACCTCATAGGCGAAATCGACGTGGCCGGGCGTGTCCATGAGGTTCAGCTCATAGGTCTCGCCGTTCTTCGCCTTGTAGGACAGGCGGACGGTCTGCGCCTTGATGGTGATGCCGCGCTCGCGTTCCAGATCCATGCTGTCGAGGACCTGGTTGGTCATCTCCCGGTCGCTGAGCGCGCCGGTGAACTGGATCAGCCGGTCGGCCAGGGTGGATTTCCCGTGGTCGATATGGGCGATGATCGCGAAATTGCGGATGTGGTCGAGCGGCGTGTCTGTCATGGGGGCGGGTCAGCGATCCGATGTGGCGGGAGCCAGACGGTGGCCCTCCGGTTTGGCCTCTCCCATAGAGGGTACCGGGCGCGGTGTCATCCGTTGGATGGGGGCGGATGTGGGCTCAGTTGGGGGTGGGGTCACTGTTCGCCCGCGGCCGCGTTCCATTCGGCGCGGGTGATCGGGGTTGTGCCGTATTCCGCGCGTAATTGGCTGGCCAGGGCGGTGACACGCGCGGTCAGGTCGGCCGGTCCCTCTCGTCTCGCCCGCTCCCGCGCCAAGCGTTCGCGCAGGACGGTGGTGATGGCTTCCGCCATGCTCTCACCCGTGAGGCGTGCCAGGCCGCGCGCAAGGGCGGCGGCTTCGGGGGTTTCGATGGTCAGGGGCATGGGTGTGGGTCCGGGAGAGGTTTTGAGGCTGGCGGGTAAGAAGCGTATCGTGGTGGTAACGCGTAGGATGGCGCGGCTGTTTCGCCGGGTTTTGGCATAAGGGATGTGGACAGTATCCATGAAATGCGAGATACCTTCAGTGAGGTTGTCTTCTTGCTTTACTCCTGGCGCCGATCGAAGTAGACAGGCAGATTGAAGAACAGAAAGCCAAATCAAGGAATGGAAAAGTTCAGGATATTGTAGAGACGGAAATCATTGATCGCGACTATATTAAATTTCTGGCATACATCAGGTATCTTGCAGTTTCCCCTGATCGCCCTTGGCTTGGATACCTCCTTGGTAACGACGACCCGGTCAGGAGCCGCCATCGCCGCCGCAATCAGGAACGGATCCTTGCCCAGTTTCTCAATCTCGATATCGTTGAGGTCGGGGGCATAACCCTTTTCGATCACGAATCGCACGCTGGTTGTCTCCTCCTTCAAGATCAAGGTTTCCTTCACGTCCGCTTGCCTGAGCCAATCGGCCAACGGTCCGGGCGGCGGCGTCACTTCATCAAAAATTCGACGGGGAATTTTGATGACATCAGCCGCCGCTTTTTCCAATAACCATGCCCAATACTGCGGAATTCGATCAACCGGGTAATAATCCTCATGCGCCCTTATGAGGACGTTCGCATCGAGAAGGTAAAGGGTCATCCTGTTATGCCATGCTTTTCTTGAAGCAACGTGGAGATCGACGCGGCTCCGACGCCAAGAATTTTGGCTGCTTTTGTATGGGTCAAGGCTTCTTCCCTCAATGCCCGCCTGACAATGCTGAGCAATCCTTTCCCGAGTTGATGCCGGCGCACCGTGTAGTAACCAGGCCCCTTGTCGTCGGGCTGACGATTATCCTTTTCACGCTGCCTTTCCCGTCGCCAACGGTTGAGATACATATCGAAGAGCGACGATGCCACCGCTCTTTCAATCCATCCTTCTTGCGCGAAGCGATACGCGATCGCGGGTTCGCTGACCTTCCACGCCTCAGCGAGATTTCGAATGGCGTCCGTCACGTCATTCAGGGACGCTCGCAGCAACCACGAATAGTTGGATATCGACAAAGGTGGCAACAGGAACTCACTTGCCGTGTCATTACAGAATCGTTCAACGACGTTTTCTGGCACGCCGCGCAGCGGGCCGCTCACCCCACTCGCTCCAAGCCAGACATGAGCCAGCTCATGCAGCAAAGTGAATGAACGCGCCGCCACGGCGTCGTTGTCGTTTATAACGACGAAGGGCGCCAGTTCATCGGCCAGCGCGAAGCCACGGAATACGCCCTCGCCGATATCCGAATGGTACGAACCGGCATCACCGCGCAGAAGGACATAGACTCCTACTCGTTCGGAGGCGTCGCGAAGAAGCATGAACAGCGCCCTGGCATCCTTGCTGTGCCGTTGTTGATCTTCCGTGATACCGAGTGTGGCGCGAATTGACGCCGCCACTTTTGACGGCCCATCCGTGATTCGCGCGGACCCCACGAATGCTCGCCGCTCAGCCTCATCCGTGTCCTCAAGGACTTGCCGAACCATTTGCTGGCGGGCACGTATGTCGCGCAACAAAGCGTCCAGTGTGCCATTTTCCCGGGCCGAGGCTGTCGTGGATGACCGGAAGTCCTCACCCCTGTCGCCACGGGGCGGCGGCGCGGACAGATAGAAGGCGATCAATGGCCGCCGGTAAAGAGCCGCGATCTTTCGCAGCGTGGTCGAAGCAAGCGCGCGTTTCCCATCCTCGAGCGCCTGCAATTTCTCACCCGCGGACATTTTGGCGCTATCGTTCAATCCAAGCTTTTCCGCGGCCTCCGCGACCGTGAAGCCAGCGGTTTCCCGCGCCCATCTCAGAAGCTCCGGATTGATATGCTCAGTTTCAGCCATGTCCGCCTGATTGTCCTCCTTATCGTCACTCTGGGCCAGACCTGAAGCTGGTGGAAACTCCCGCCACCTCCGTCATCACGTCATCCAGCCCCCGCCCCTCCCGGAACGCCGCCATCCCCGCGGGCTCCACCGCGTCCGGATGCTGGCGCGGGCACGGCTCGGCGGCGCCGATCACCTGCCGCACCGGATACCGCGCGGCCCAGAGGGGCAGGGCGTAATCCGCCTCGTCGTCCCCCACATGGGTGTCGCGGATCTTGGCGGAAGCCTGCGCGATCTCCATCGCGATGAAGGTGGTCGCCTTGATCTCGCTGGCTGTCGGTTCACGCGGCAGGCCCGACCGCCCAGGGTAGAAGCGGTCGATGAACCCGTCCATGGCGCGGCGTTTTTCCGCCTCGCCTTCGACCATGCGCGCGGTGCCGAACGCCATCACCGAGCGGTAGTTCACCGAATGGTGGAACGCCAGGCGCGCCAGCACCAGCGCGTCCAGACGCATCACCGTCACGCACGCCGGCACGCCCGCCTTCTGAAACCGGATCATCCGGCTGGCCGAGGAACCGTGCCAGCACAAATGCTCTCCCTCCCGCCAGAACGCGATGGGCGTGCGGAGCGGCTGTCCGTCCATGACACAGAAGATGTGCGCCGCCAGCGAGGCATCCAGGATCGCGTGGACGGAGGTCTTGTCGTACCGCCCGCGCTCATGACGGCGCACGGCCTTGTCGCGGCGGGTGCCGGACATGGCATGGCTCCGGACGGGTAAGGACGCGGGGAGTGACGCACGCCAACACCGCCAGTCCGAGGGCCACCAAACCGTCCCCCGCTGGGCCAACATGATGCGGCGGGCACGCGCCGCATCAGACGAAAGATGCCGCCACAGCCGGAGCATGGTAGGAAGGGATGGGCGCCGTTGATCCTGAATGCCTTGCTTCCCGCCATCAGCCGCCGCGATCATGAAGGAACCGCCGTCATGTCCACCAGTACCCGCGCTTTGATCGAGAAGATTGAGACATTACCGCCAGACCGCCTGGCCGAGGTCGATGACTTCGTGGATTTCATCTGTTTGCGTGAACGGGAACGCGCACTGATCCGCGCCGCGGCCGCCACCAGCCTGGCCGTTTTCGCCGCTGTCTGGAACAATCCGGAAGATGACGTGTACGATGCCCTATTGAATGCGGCACCATCGTCCTTGTGCCGTTTCCCTTCACCGATCAGACAGCCTTCAAACGGCGGCCGTCATCATAAGCAATCTGGCCTACAATAATACGAAGCCAGATGTGGTGGTGATGGCTGTCACGAGCCAGCTTCGTCCCCTGCGCGCTGTGGGTGAGGTCTGGGTCAGTCAGTGGCATGAGGCGGGGCTGCTCAAACCCTCCGCCATCAAACCGGTCTTCGCGACTCTGGAACAGCGGCTGATCATCCGCGCGCTTGGCGAACTCCAGCCGGTTGATGTGACAACCCTACGCTCAATTATCGCCGCGATCCTCGGCTAATGCGAGGATTGCCATCGCCATCGCGCTGATGTTTCCGCTGTTCATCCGTTCCTGCCTCGCCACCCGCATG
>JAYVCG010000732.1:0-8241 GCA_043750075.1 Acetobacteraceae bacterium
GTCATGGGATCCCTCATCAGTCGGGCAACTGATGCATCGACTCATGAATGGATGGATTCGGGAAAGCCCCGAGTCTGGTTCCAAGGCCCCTGGTATTACTCAGCCGCCGCCCGCTGGTCCCCAGGTGCCGGCTCGGTGCCGGACATGGCCGCGGCTGGGTGGAAGCGGACATACAGGGCCGGCAGCACCAGCAGGGTCAGCAGGGTCGCGCTGATCAGCCCGCCGATCACCACGGTGGCCAGCGGCTTCTGCACCTCGGCCCCCGGTCCGGTGGCGAGCGCCATCGGCACGAAGCCCAGGGAGGCCACGAGCGCCGTCATCACCACGGGCCGCAACCGGGTCATGGCGCCCTCAAAGATTGCCTCGTGCGCCGGGCGGCCTTCTCGGATGAGTTGTTTGATGAAACTCAGCATCACCAAGCCATTCAACACCGCTACCCCCGACAGCGCGATGAACCCGACAGCCGCGGAGACTGAGAACGGGATGTCGCGGAGCCAGAGCGCGACGATACCCCCGGTGAGCGCGAGTGGCACCGCGCTGAATACGAGCAACGCGTCACGCGCGGAGCCGAGCGCACTGAGAAGCAACAGGAAAATCAGGACGAAGCACGCGGGCACGACAATCATCAAACGCTGCCGCGCGGCCGTGAGGTTCTCAAACTGTCCGCCCCAGCTCAGCCAGGATCCGGTTGGCAACTGAACCTGATCGTTAATCCTGGCCTGCGCCTCCGCCACCAGGGAGCCGATGTCGCGTCCACGCACGTTGGCTGTGACCACGACACGGCGCTTGCCGTTCTCGCGGCTAATCTGGTTCGGCCCTTCCGTAAAGCTGAATGAGGCGAGCTGGCGCAGGGGGACCGTGGTGGCCGCGCTCCCGTCCCGCCCCGCGCCTGGCAGCGACACGGGCAGGTTCTTCAGCGCCCCGACGTCGCCGCGTATGCTTTCTTGCAGCCGCACGACGATCCGGAAGCGTCGGTCCCCTTCGAACACCAAGCCCGCATCCTTGCCGCCGATGGCGGTCCCAATCACGTCATGCACCGCCGAAAGGCTCAGGCCCCGGCGCGCGATCTCCGTCTTATCGATTCCGATCTCCAGGAACGGCAGGCCCGTCACCTGCTCCACGGCCACGTCGGTGGCACCTTCGGTCCCGCGCAGGATTGCGGCGATCTGGTTGGCCGCCTTCAGCATCGGCTCGAACTCGTCGCCGAACACCTTGACCGCCAGATCCTCGCGCACGCCCGCGATCAGTTCGTTGAAACGCATCTGGATCGGCTGCGAGAAGCTCATGGCGTTACCGATCAACTTCTTCACTTCAGTGTCGATCCGCTGAATCAGCTCCTTCTTGGTCAGATCAGGGTTGGGCCACTCGCCCCGCGGCTTGAGGATGATATAGGTGTCGGAGGCATTCGGTGGCATGGGGTCCGCGGCAATGTCAGGCGTGCCGGTGCGCGAGAACACCAGGGCAACCTCGGGGACGCGGCGCACCGCCTTCTCGACGGCAAGCTGCATCGACTGCGATTGCGAGAGTGCCGTGCTGGGGATGCGCTTGATTTCCAGGACGATATTGTGCTCGTCCAGCGTAGGGGTGAACTCCTGGCCGATTTGCGTGAACAGCGCGATGGCCATGCCGAACAGTAGGACCGCCGCGGCCGTCATCAGCAAGGGTGCGCGGACGGCACCCCGCAGTACCGGTTGGTACAGGTGCTTCAGGGCGCGGACGAATGCGTTCTCCGTCTCGCGTACGCGACCCGTGATCACGATGGCGATCAAGGCTGGCACGAAAGTGAGCGAGAGCACGAACGCCATCGCCAGCGCGATGATGACGGTCAGCGCCATGGGCGCGAACGTCTTGCCCTCAACGCCAGTAAAGGTGAGCAGCGGCAAGTAGACCAGGATGATGATCGCCTGGCCGTAAACCGAGGGCTGGATCATCTCCTTGGCTGAGGCTGTCACGGTGTCGAGCCGTTCCTGGAGGGTGAGTTGCCGTCCTCCGCCGTCTTTCTGCCGTTCAGCCAGGTGCCTGAGGCTGTTCTCGGCTATGATGACCGCGCCATCCACGATCAGTCCGAAATCGAGCGCGCCCAGGCTCATGAGGTTGGCGCTGATGCCGCCTTTCAGCATGCCCAAGGCGGTGAGCAGCATGGTCACCGGGATGACGGCAGAGGTGATGAGGGCGGCCCGGATGTTGCCCAGCATCAAGAACAGCACGGCGATGACCAACAGCGCGCCCTCAGCGAGGTTTCGGGCCACGGTCGCGATCGTGGCGTTCACGAGCTGCGTGCGGTTGAGCACCGTCGTGGCGCGGATGCTCGGAGGTAATGCGCGGTTAATTTCCATGATCTTAGCGTCAGCCGCGGCCGCGACAGTGCGGCTGTTGCCGCCGATAAGCATCAGCGCCGTGCCGAGCACCACCTCCGCGCCATTCATGCTCGCGCTGCCGGTCCTCAGTTCCCCACCGATTATCACCTCGGCCACATCCCTGATCCGCACCGGCACACCCCCGTGGGTCGCGATCGCGATCTCGCCGATTTCGGCCATGTTCTCGATCCGCCCGCCCGAGCGCACGACAATGCCCTCGCCGTTGCGTTCGATATAATTCGCGCCCTGACTTGCGTTGTTGCGCCCAATCGCCTCGGAAACGTCGTTGAACGAAAGGCCGTAGCTGATCAACTTCGCGGGGTCGGGCTGGACAAGGTATTGCTTAACGAAGCCTCCGATCGCATCGGCTCCGGCCACGCCTGGTATACCCTTCATCTGCGGGCGGATGATCCAGTCCTGCACAGTACGCAGATAGACGGTACGTTGGAAGGCATCGGCGAGCCGCTGGCCTTCTGGAGTCAGGTACGTGCCGTCGCTCTGCCAACCGGGTTTGCCGTTCCGCACGGGCGTTCCCTCGCCAGGAGGTGTGTACGAGACTGCCCACCAGTAGACCTCACCGAGGCCGGTCGAGATCGGACCCATCCTGGCCTCGGCGCCAGGCGGTAGGCTCTGCTTCGCCTCAGTGAGGCGCTCCGACACTTGCTGGCGGGCGAAGTAGATGTCCGTCGTATCGCTAAAGACCACCGTCACCTGGCCAAAACCGTTGCGGGAAAAGGAACGGGTGGATTTCAGGCCCGGCGTGCCGGCGAGCGCCGTCTCGATCGGATGGATGACCTGTTTCTCAATCTCGATCGGTGAGAGCGCCGGCGCGATGCCATTAACCTGGATCTGGGTGTTGGTGATGTCCGGCACCGCGTCGATCGGTAGCCAGGCCAGCGACCAGGCGCCGATCACGGCGGCCACCAGGGTCATGAGGACCACCGCCCAACGCGACCGGACGGAAAAGTCCAGGATGTGCCCGATCATGCCTGAAGCTCCCTAATGGTCATGGCTGGCCGCGGACTTGCCAAGCTCGGCCTTGAGGGAGAAGGCGTTGCCGACCGCGATCTCAGTGCCGGCGTCCAGGCCGAAGATCACCTCATGGGAAGCCGCGTCCTCGCGGCCCAGAGCCACATCGCGCTTCTCGAAGCCCTCTGGGGTGCGGACGAAGACCACCTTTTCCTTCTCCACCTCCTGCACCGCGTCACGCGGGACCAGCACGTTCACCGGCTGCTCCGCCGTGGCGAGGCTGGCGGTGACGAAGGCGCCCGGCCGCCACGCGCCATCCGGGTTGGCCAGTTCAGCCACCGCACGGGCGGACCGCGTCTCGGGGTCCAGCAAGGGACTGAGAAAGACGACGCGGCCCTGGCCCCTGGCGTCCCCCTCGCCGGTCACGGTCACGGCCTGGCCCTGGCGGGCCAGCGGCAGGTCGCGCGGCGGGATCGCCATCTCGACCCAGAGCGTGGACAGGTCGGCGACGGTGAACAACTCCGCGCCCCCGCCGGCGGCGGCGCCCAGTACGGCCGCGCGCGCCGTCACCCGCCCGGTGATGGGCGCCCGCACCTCCAGCCGGCGCAGCGCGGCCACGGGCTGGCCTGGCAACCCCGCCACCTCGGCATCCGCCAACCCCAGCGCGGACAGCTTCTGGCGGGCCAGGTCCACGCGGATGCGCGCTTCTTCCGCCGTGGCGCGGGCCCGCAGGAAGTCCTGCTCGGCCGAGATGCGCTGCTTCCACAAGCGGGCCTCGCGGGCCAGCGTGTTCTCCACCAGCGCCGCCGCGCGGGAAGCGGCGAGGAACTCGCCCTTGGCATCGGCGATCTCGCGGCTCTCGATGACGGCCAGCACCTCGCCCTTCGTCACATGGTCACCCAGGCCTTTCCGCACCTCGGCGACCGTGCCGCCCACGCGCGCCGTGACCCGCGCCATGCGGTCCTGGTTCGCGGCCAGCACGCCGGGCACGGACACGCGGCTGATCAGGATGCCGGCGCCCACCGCGGCGACCTGGATACCGGCGGCGGCCACCTGTTCCGCCGTCATGGCGATCTTCCCTTCCCCGGCGTGCCTGTCATCGCCGGTGTCATGGCCATGACCGGCGGCCCTGGGCGGCGGCGTGGGGGTGAGGGATGCCTCCGCGGCGGGCGCCGCCGGCAGCCCGGCGAGGCGGCGGACCGTCTGCGGAATGGACGGCACGGCGACCGCGAGCGCGAGCCCGGCCAGGGCCGCGAGGGCGGGTATGGCATAACGGGTCATCATGGGGTTCCTCCAGACCTTCCCCAGGCCCGCGGGGCTTCAGGCTCCTGGCCGAGCAGCCGCTCCACTTCGGCCCGCCGCGCGTGGAACTCGCGCAGCACGTCATTGAATTGGGCGCGTGTGTCTGACAACGCCTTCTGGGCGTCCGACACCTCAAGGAACGTGAACTTGCCTTCCGCGAAGCCCCCCGTGGCCAGCCGCGCGGCCTCCTCGGCCGCCGGCAGCGCCGCGCGCAGGGTCCGCGCCGCGCGCCAGGCCTGCTCCATCCGCTGCCCGGCGGTGGTGAGGGCGGCGGCGAGCGTGAGCTGGCCACGCCCGGCGTCGATTTCCGCGCGCAGCAGTTCCGCCCTCGCCCTGGCGATGCCGCCCTGGTTGCGGTCGTTGACCGGCAGCGGAATGGAGGCGCCGATGATGAAAGCCGTCTCCCGCCCTTCTTCGAACCGGCGGACCTGACCCTGCAGCGTCACGTCGGGGACGGCATTGGCCTGCTGCAAGGAGAGGTTCGCGCGCTTCTGGGCGATCACCGCCTCAAGCCTGGCGAAGTCCGGATTGGCCGCGAGCCGCCACGCCGGGCCGGCTGGCGGAGGAGAAGGAGGCATGGGGCCAATGTCCTCGAACCACGGCTGCCGGGGCGCCAAATCCACCCGCGGCACCCCGATCAGGACCGCGAGGGCGCGGAGCGCCGTCTCCGCCTCACGCCTGGCCCGATCCACCGCCACGTTCGCCGTGGCATGGGAGACTTCGGCGCGCCTTGCCTGCAACAGCGGCTCCCGGCCAGCCTCGACCCGGCCGCGGGCGATGCGCAGGGTCTCCGCCGCGAGGCGGGCGCGATCCCGCTCCACGCCCACGGCGCGGGACGCGGCCTCGGCGTCCGCCAGCGCCGTCACGACCTCACGCGTGAGGTCGTGACGGGCCGCCTCATGGTCCAGCCCGGCCAGATCGCCATTCAGTACGGCGAGCGCGATGCGCGCTGTCCGCTTGCCGCCCAGTTCGACGCGTTGAGAGACGCCAAGCGTGGTCTCGATGGCGCGTCCGCCGCGATAATTACCGCGCCCGCCCAGGCCGCCAAAGTTCTCGACCACGACCGAGGCTTCCGGATTGGGCCGCAGCGGGGCCGTCAAAGCATCCCCGCGCACGGCCTGGCGTGACGCGGCCGCCCCGCGCAACACCGGCGAACGGGCGAGGGCCGCGGCGACGGCCTGTTCCGGAGAGGACAGGACGATGGCACCGGCCGGGGCGTGGACGTCCCCCGCCCGCGCGGCGGCCGCGGGGACGGCGAGCGATGCCGCCAGCCAGAGGAAATGGAATCGCATGAAATCACCAGCACGTTACGGACCTGGGCGGAGCCGGCGCGTGTCAACCAGACGTGTTGACCGCGGCCGGGTGGGAAGGCCGTGTGCTAGGCGCGAGGCGGCTCGGAGAGGGGAACCAACATTCCGGGGCGTGAAAAAGGCGGCAAGGCCTGCGTGAACGTGACCGGACGGATGGAGAGGACCGGGGTCAGTGCAGCGACGGGCAGCGCCACGGCCTGGCAGGGGCATGGCTGACAGGCATGGTGAACCACGGCGTCAGGCTGGTCCGGCGCTGGCTCGTCCCCCGCGCGCATCACCAGGATGATGGTCTGCCCCGCGACGGCCGGAGTGACATTTGAGGCATTGACGTTGAGGGCCGCATGGGCGGGTAGCAGACTGGACAGGAGCATGAGCAAACACAACGCTGCCGCGATACGGCCGCGGCACAACGCGATCCAGGAACGGTTCGATTTTCTGCTCATGGCGACGCACGTCTACAATGTCTGGCGGCTTCTGTCATCTTTGAATCGCGGCGCTTCAGTGAGGGGAACCCGGGTCAATCCGCGCGCCGCAACGCGTTCATTGCTTCCACCTTGAGTGGCGCCAGCATGAGCCATACGCTCATCGTCGTGAATCGAAGTGGATTTTAAGATTTTACCGTAACGTTTCCGCAAGAAAATTGCCTTGAACCGCCTGCCCGGAAAGGACAGGATTGTCCGGCATGTCCCGTCACCCCTTCAGGCGCCTGTTCGACATCGCGTTCCTGAGCGCGCCGGCGCGGATCATGTCGGCCGCCGCCATGCCGATGGCCATGGATATGACAGCAGGAATGGCCATGGCAGCCCAGGATGGCGATCCCGATGGCGCGCCGGCGCCGTGCAAGGGCATGGCACCGGGCTGCATGACGGAGCCTGGCTGTGTTTTCATGATTGGCGTTCCCGTTCCCGTCCCCCAGATCACCGTGAAACTGGCCTTGGCCACGGTAAGGCGACGCCCAAAGATTACCGCTTCAGATTGGTGCTCTCGGTGAAATCGTATAATTCCATTCTGGATGGAACGTGCCCATCACGCCATCGTCGGCGGCCACTACCAGCAGCGCCATGCCGATTGCCGGAGGCGCCCGCGATCATCGTGTGCACCAGCCGTTCATGCCCAGGAACATCGACGAAACCGAGGAGGGGGCCGTTGTCCGGCCGCATGTAAGCAAAGCCGAGGTCGATCGTGATGCCGCGCGCCTTTTCCTCGGGCAGCCGGTCGGTGTCGATGCCGGTCAGGACGCGCACGAGGCTGGTCTTGCCATGGTCGATATGACCCGCTGTGCCGATGATCATGCCGCTCCAGACACGCGCGGTGTCCGTCCGGAAAGTCCGCGCGTGTTCATGACGCCGGAAAGACTTTCACCATGGAGTTCAGGGAGAGCCACGGAGCCGCACGGAGGTTTCACCCTGAAACCATAACGCGCGGCGTTGCCGTGCTCTGGCCGGGCGCGTTCAGGCGGCAGTCATGCCGCCATCGACGATGAGGCCCGCGCCGTTCATGTAGCCCGCGTCGTCCGAGGCCAGGAACACGATGCCCTTGGCGATGTCCATCGGCACGCCCATGCGGCCCCACGGCACAGCCTCCGTCACCACCTGGCGGACCGCCGCGGTGTCGTTGCTCCCGGTGCGCAGCGCGCGGGCGGCGAAGGTTTGCTCGCCCATGTCGGTCTGGATGATGCCGGGATGGATCGAGTTCACCCGGATACGATACCCCTTGCGGCCGAACTCCAGCGCCGCCGATTTGGTGAACAGCGTCACCCCGCCCTTGGTCATCGAGTACAGCGGATCGAGTTGCGAGCCCACGATCCCGGCGATCGAGGCGAGGTTGACGATGGCGCTGCCGTGCTCGCTGGTTTTCGCCGCTTCCCGCAGCGCCGGGACGGCCAGCCTGGTGCCAAGGAACACGCCGGTCATGTTCACCGCCACCAGCGTGTTCCACTCGTCCAGGCTGATGTCCTCGATGCCCTTGCCGATGAACACCCCGGCGTTGTTGACCAGGATATCGAGCTTGCCGAATTTGCTGGTGGCGAGATTGACCGCGGCGATCCAGTCTTCCTCCCGCGTCACGTCCAGATGCGTGTATTCCGCGTGCCCCCCGGCGGCATTGATGGAAGCGACGGTCTCCCGTCCCCGTTCATCAAGAACATCGGCCACCACCACCCTGGCGCCGGCCTGTGCCATCAACCGGGCCGTTTCTCCGCCGATGCCACGCGCGGCGCCGGAAATCAGAGCGGCCTTGCCATCGAGACGATTCATGTGCGTGACCCCATTTCCTGGACGAAGGGATGCCGTCATGCGCATCCA
>JAYVCG010000733.1:0-3690 GCA_043750075.1 Acetobacteraceae bacterium
AATGTCGAAACGCGGGTATTTCTCCCGCGCCAGGGCGGTGATGCGATCCTGGATTTGCCGTGTCGCGGCCGATTGCTCCCCCGTGACGCCGTTCACCAGCGGATCGATCACCACGATCTGGCGCGGCGCGGCGGCACTGGCGAGCGCCCCGGCGAACACGCCGTTCGCGGCATTCAGCACGGCGTCCGGGAAGGGCACCGCCGTTACCGCGGCGGGTGGCGTCCCCTGCACCGGGGCCGTGACCGGCGCGCATCCGGCGAGCGCCGCCAGGACGCACGCCAGGGGCGCCAGAAAGAAGGAGCGGGTGAAGAAGTCACGACCGGCATTCGGTGCGTAGCGCCGCGCGTTCGCCATCGGACAATGTCTCCCCCATCTGAACACGGCTGATGATATTGGCACAGCGGCCCGTCCGCAAGGCGGGCGAGGGGGCCTTCGCCACCGCGGGCTCGACCGGACGCGGCCGCGGCGTGGCCTGTTCGGGCGGGCGCGGTTTCACGATGGCCACGCCCGGCTGGATCATCCCAGGCCGCACCATTTCGGGCCGCACCATCCCAGGCCGCACCAGCACCGCCGCCATCGCGATGAGGGGCGGGGTTTGAGCCTCCCGCAGACGCGATTCCAAAATCTCCAGATACACACTGGCTGTTTCCGTCTCCGGCCGCTCGCCCAGAGCGAGCGGCGCCACGCCGCCGATCGCCACGACAAGCCCAGGACCTGGTTCCGGGCCGGGCATTCCTTCCACGCGCGTGACGGTGGCCGTGTTGCCCGGAACCGCGTCCCCGGCGGAGGGCCGCGCCAAATGCCGCACCGATCCATCTGCCCTGTAAAGATCGACATACAGGAAAGGCCGTGACGGAACGATCTCCATGGCGAGGCGCGCGCCGCTGGCGATCTCGAACCGTCCGGGCCGGATGGCGAACACCGCTGGCATTCCGTCCCAGGATCGTGCCGCGAACGCGCCCACCGCCATGAGGGGCGCGCAGGCGAAGGGACCGACCCGCGTGACCTCGCTGGTCAGCCGGACCGTGCTCCGCGCCCCGGCCAGCCAGCGGTCGAATTCCATGCCCGCGCGCGCGAAGCCAAGGACGCGATTCCCCTCCGGTCCAGATACGATGTTCAACGCGGCGCAAGGCAGGGCCCGCGCCTGCTCCCGCGCGCGTTCGAGCGGCGGCAGCGCCGTCTCAAGCGCCGCCACCGGCCCTGGGCCAATGGACTTCGGCGATGTCTGGGCGGCTGGCGGGCGAACCGGCGGTGTCAGGGCGGGTGGCGGTGCGAGCAGAGCCTGCTGTGTCCTGTCTGGCGCACGGGTAGCATCCGGCACACGGGCAACATCTGGCACACGTGAACCATCCGGCGCACGGGGAGGCATGGCGGCGGCCGATCCCAAAGTGGCCAGCGGCCTGACCGGATCGGCTGGCCTGCCCGGATCGGGCGCGGGGGAGGATGCCACTGGCGGCACGGCCGCCGCCAGCATCGCCTGACGGCCCAGACGTTCCACCCGGTTGCGCGCCAGCGCCGCGAACTGGCCCTGGGGATACTTATCCAGATACGCCTCGAAATCCCGCGGATCGGTGCTGGCCTGCACCGAGGTCCAGAACAGCGCGTCGCCCGCCTCCCCGGACGGCGGAGCGGGCGCCGCGGGGGGAACGAAGTAAAACTCCTGGTTCAGGCTGGAATGATCCCAGGGCTGCTGACGCTGGTTGGTGGTGCGCATCACCTCGACCCGCACGCGGGTCATGATCTGGCGCACCTCCACCCCCGGGAGCGCGAGGTTCTTCGCCAGGGCGGCGGTGAACGGGCTGTTGGCGCCCTCGCCATCGGCGGCGATTTCCCCTGGCGCGGTGGCGTAGGCGATCAACATGCCCTGGCCCGCCCTGTCCTCCCGCGCCAGACCCCGGCTCGCCGCCGCCGATCGCCCGCCCGCCCAGGCGGCGAGGGAACGGGAGAGGCCGGGGTTGTCGCGGCAGGCGTCGAGGAACACGAGGTTGACCCGGTTGGGCGCCTCCATGTGTTTCAGCACCGTTTGCAAATCCATCACCGCGAAGTCGAGGTCCGCCCGCCGTTCCACCCGCGCGTCTTTGGGGAGCAGATAATTATGCCCATCAATTTGCATGCCGTGGCCGGCGAAATAGAACAGCGCCACCGCCGCGCCCTCCACCCGTTCGCTGAAATCGCTGACGGCGGTGGCGAGTTCGGCGCGGGTCGGGTCGAGCACCAGCACGGTTTCAAAGCCAAGCTGCCGCAACAGCGGCGCGATCAGCTTCGCGTCCCTGGCCGGGTTGGCCAGCGGATTGACGCTGATGTAAGCGCCCACGCCCACGACCAGGGCCACGCGCTTCTCCGCCGCCCAGGCGGGTGCCAGGACGGGCATCGCCAGTGACAGGATGAGGCAGGTAAGCAGGGAAACAAGGCGCATCCGCTCTGTCCCTCCGTGGCGCGAGGCGGGGATGGCCCGCCGCCTGATGTGATTGTTTCAGTCAGAATGTCTCATATTTGAAGAATTGTCAAGGGTATGATTTTCAAATCGGCAGTGTTTCAGGAAAAAGATTTTCTCTCCGGGGAGCAGACCTGTTTCCTCAGACCAGGATGACGAAATCGCTGTAGGCCGCCACCTTGGGGTCATGCGTCACCAGCCGGAGCGGCGTGCGTAAAGCCTGGACCACCAGGATACGGTCAAACGGATCGCCGTGCAGAGGGGGCAAATCATCAACGCCAGCCGCGTGCGCGGGAGAAATGTCCAGGAGTTCAAAGCCCGCCTCCTGGAAATAAGCCATCGCGTCCTGACCGGACAGGGGCATGTCGTTTGGCCCGCCCATGGTCCCCCCTTTGGCCAGCGCGTGTTTGATGGAGATTTCCCAGATACTGGCCGCGCTGATGGTGATCTGGTTTCCGCCATCCTCAATCAGGTGACGGGCATGGGATGGCAGCTTTGGAGAGTCCAGGATCGTCCACAATGCGATATGGGTATCGAGCAGCAGCCTCACTTGGGCGTGCCAGTGAACATGGCTTCAATTCTGGCATTCTCCGTGTCGATGTCATCCGGAAGCAGGAAGCGGCCCTTGGCGACACCGATCCGCTTGCCGGTACCGGGCCGTTTGATCGCGACCAGGCGGGCCGCAGGACGGCCATTGCGGGCGATGATGATCTCTGTCTCGGCGCCGGTCTCGATGGCTTCCACCAGGCGTGAGAGTGTGGATTTGGCTTCAAGCATGTTAACAACGGGCATGGAAAGTCCTTGGCCAGACCAGACCAGACTAACCACTCATTGCTTTCGCCGCAAGCTGGAAAGCCGCTCCAGACAGAGCCGTCGTCTGAAGAAGGCCGGAGCGCTGCCTTTGGCATGTTTCGCATGACGTGCCGAGCCCCTGGACCCATCCCATGCTGCCCCCAATGGAAGGTTTCCAAAGGCGAGCCTTTGGCGGAGGTCCAGGAGGCAGAGCCTCCCAAGGGGCCATGGGGTGGGTTTCAGGGCAAAGTCCTGACCCTTGTTTCCTCCGGGGCACCCGCGTTTCAGTGCGCCGAGGCGGGCGCCTCCCGCGCGTCAATCACGGGCGCCCCCGCCGCGACAACCCGCGTTCCGGTCTGGGGCATCTGCCCGATCCGGCGCAGCGTCAGCATCACGATCGCGAAGCTGATCACGGGGCCAAGCGGCACATGATATTCCGAACCCACGATCCAGGTCATCACCGA
>JAYVCG010000734.1:0-5957 GCA_043750075.1 Acetobacteraceae bacterium
TGAAGCCGGACCCCGTGCCGGACGCGCTGCTGACCCAGGTGCTGGAGGCCGGGACATGCGCGGCCAATGGCGGCAACATGCAGTCCTGGCGCTTCCTGGTGATCCGCGCCCCGGCGATCAAGGCCGCCGCCGGGGCGTGGTACACGAAAGCGTGGCACGAGGTCGTCGGCCCGCGCTACCGCTCCGGCGGCCCGGCACCTGGCACGACGCCGGAGGCGTTCGGACGCATGCTGTCCGCGGCTGAGCATCTGGCGGACCATCTGCACGAGGCCCCGGTCTGGATCGTCCCCTGCCTCGCGGGTCCACGCGGTGCGGGCGGCTCGATCTTCCCGGCGGTGCAAAACATGCTGCTCGCTGCCCGCGCGGTGGGTTTGGGCTGCACCCTGACGACGCTGTATTTGATCCACGAAAAAGAAGCCGAGGCCGCGATGGGCATCCCCGAGGGCTTCCATTCTTACGCGATTTTGCCCCTCGGCTACCCCTTGGGCAAATTCGGCCCGGTGCGCCGCGCGCCAATGGGGGAGGTGGTGTTCGACGATCAGTGGGGAAAGAAGTGGAGCGGGGCGTGATCCGCCTCCGTCATCGTGCGCCGTGACGGCGGAGGGGGCCAACACCAAGATCCGCTGGTATCATCATCCACGTCCCGTTCTTCTCGCGAAAGAGACGAGCCAGGATTCCGGCGTTTCAGGTGAGGATTGAACTCCGTGTAATCCATGCCCTTTCTTGCCTGGTGCTTCTCCGGCACGCTTCCTACGCCGCGTCCTCCAGAATATCGCTAATCACCCGTTCCAGTTGCCGCAGCGTGTTGCACACCGTCACCAGATTGCAGAACGGCGCGTAACGGAACATGTCCGAATCGCCCGTCCCCCAGGCGGATTTATATTCCGGGTTCAACCAGATGATCCGCTTGCACCGCTGCGACAGCCGCCCGATCACGTCCGTGCGCGGATCGGTCCGGTTGCCGCGCCCGTCGCCAAGGATGATGACGGTGGTTTTGTTGTTGACGAACCGCATCCATCCGTCCTCGAAATCAGCGAAACTGTTGCCGTAGTTCGAGGAACCATAGCCGATCGTCTGCATGATCTTGCTGATCGCCTGCTCGACCGGTTCCTTTTCCAGAATATCGGAAACCTCGATCAACGACCCGGCGAAGGCGTAGGAGCGGATGTCCGACAGCGCCTCGTTCAGCGCGTAAAGGAACATCAGCAGGAACCCTGACATCGCGGCGACCGAGCCGGAGACATCGCACAGCACCATCACCCGTGGTTTTTCGATCCGCTTTTGTTTCCAGACGGTGACGAACGGAATGCCGCCCCAGCCCATGTTCCGCCGCAGCGTCCGCCGCGTGTCCAATATCCCGCGCAACCGCCGCCGCCGCGTCTTGGCGTAACGCGCGGCGAGTTTCTTCGCCATTTGCCGCACCAGCACCCGCATCCGGTCCATGTCGCGCCGTTCCAGGTTCGACAGGCGGGCGGATTTCAGCAACTCCTCACGGAATTTCTCCGTGTCGCCCTTGGCGTACAGCAGCAAATTACGCTCGACGAAATCGCGCACCGAATCGCGCAACTGATCGACCCGGCCTTCCAGAAACTGCGCGCGGCCAAGGTTTTCCGGCGTGCCGGTCTGGCGCATCGCCTCCATGCCGCGTTCCAGGGCGCGCAATCCCATGCGGTCCAGGATGCGCCGCGCGTACAAATTCTTTTGCGTGAAGAAACGAATGTTCTCCAGCCCGGACTCGCGCGCGGCCTTTTCCATCTCGGCGGCCAGCGTCGCACGGTCATCGCTTTCCAGTAACGATCCAAGCGCCTGGCCGCCGGAGCCGCCCATGCCCTCGCCGCCCGCCTGGGCGCCCCGCTCCGGCATCGCACCGGGCGCATGGCCGTCCTCGTCTTCCCGTTCGCCGCCGCTTTTGCCGGAAAACTCGTCGCGTTTGAAATAAAGCTCGAATGCCTCGTCGTACAGGTCTTTCTCGTCCGGCGTTTTGGCCAGGATCAGGCCAAGCGTGTCCTTCAACAGCGTCCGGTCCGCGAACCCCACCAGATCGACGGCGCGGGCGGCGTCGATCCCCTCCGCCGCCGAGACGCGCAATCCGGCGCCGCGCGCCACCTGAAAGAAGCGACGCAGCGGCTCGCTGGACGAGGGTTTGCCCGCGACGAAGCCGGACATCAGGCCGGCACTCCCGCGTCGTGCCGCGCCTTGTGCGTCAGACCGGCGATGCCCTTGTTCGCGGCCTCGATGTCCGCCTCGAACTTCAGCAGGACGTTCAGCGTGTCGCGCACCAGATCCACCTCAAGCACCTGCGCGTGCAGCAGCACCATCACGCGCGCCCAGTCGATGGTTTCGCTGACGGAAGGGACTTTTTTCAGGTCCATGGCGCGCAGTTGCTGCACGAAACTGACGATTTGCCGCAGCAGCCGCGCGTCGATCCCCGGCACGCGGGAGGCGATGATACGGGCTTCCAGTTTTTCATCCGGGAAGCCGATGTGCAGATGCAGGCAGCGCCGTTTCAGCGCGTCGCCAAGGTCGCGGGTGGCGTTGGAGGTCAGCAGCACGATCGGCGGCACCTTGGCGCCGATCGTGCCGAGTTCGGGGATCGTGACCTGATAATCCGAGAGGATTTCCAGCAGGAACGCCTCGAACTCCTGGTCCGATTTGTCGATTTCGTCGATCAGCAGGACGGCGCCGCCTGGTTGTTCCAGGGCGCGCAGCAGCGGGCGTGGTTCGAGGAACTGATGCGAATAAAAAATGTCGCCGAAATCGTGGAGTTTGTTCAGCGCCGCGCTGAGATCGTCGGACTCGCCGATCACCGAGCTG
This sequence comes from Acetobacteraceae bacterium, assembly GCA_043750075.1. Classification (GTDB taxonomy): domain Bacteria; phylum Pseudomonadota; class Alphaproteobacteria; order Acetobacterales; family Acetobacteraceae; genus Rhodopila. The sequence continues at coordinate 2,815 of JAYVCG010000734.1, forward strand.
ATCTTGTCCTTGAGGATTTGCGTGTACAGCAGTTGCTTGCCGTATTTCCATTCATAGAGGGCCTTGGATTCGTCCAGTCCCTCATAGCATTGCATGCGGATCAGGGGCAGTTTCATCCAGCTCGCGACGGATTTGGCCAGTTCGGTTTTGCCGACGCCCGCCGGGCCCTCGACGAGGATGGGTTTTTGGAGGTGGTGTGCCAGGTAGATGGCGGTGGAGATTTGCCGGCTGGCGATGTAGCCCGCCCTTTCCAGTCCCAGGTCCACCGCTTCAATCGACTCCAGCGGCGCATGGGCCGGTAGCGCGTCGTTCACGTTTGGGGTGCTCCTACTGATCGGTAGGCTCCCTAGCATCGGCTTTGCCGCGGTGCAAACGTGTTTGGCGGGAGGCAGGCAGAAAGCAAGCACGGGGCTCCGCCCCGCGAACGATCACCCCATGGGGCAGCGCCACGCCTCAGATCGGAATCCGCACCCCCAGCTCCACCACCCGGTCACTGGGAATTCGGAAAAACTCCGTCGCCGGCACCGCGTTCCGCGCCAGCCACAGGAACAACCACCGCCGCCACCACGACAGGTTCGGCGCCATCCCCGGCACCAGCACATCCCGGCCCACGAAATAACTCGCCCGCATCGGATCGAACCCGGCCTCCGGCCCCAGCTCCTCCAACGCGCGCGGAATGTTGGGGGTCTCCATGAACCCATGCCGCAGGAGCACGCGATGAATGCCGGGCGCCAGCACCTCCAGAGTGGCCCGCTGATCGGCGGGCACATCGGGACGGTCCTCGGTCAGGATGGTCACGAACATCACCTGCTCATGCAACACCTTGTTGTGCTTCAGATTGTGCAGCAGCGAGGCCGGCACGTAATCCTGGTTTCCGGTCAGGAAAATCGCCAGACCGGGCACGCGAATGATGCTTTTGGACTGGGGCAAACGCGCCAGGAACGGCACGATCGGCATGCTGTCCTGCCGCCAGCGGGCCAACAGCAAGGTCCGCCCCTGCCGCCACGAGGTCATCAGCATCACCAGCCCGGAAGCGAACAGCAGCGGCACCCAGCCGCCTTCGAGGATTTTCAGGGTATTGGCGGCGAAAAAAATCAGATCAATCAGGAACAGCACGCTGAACACCACGGCCACCAGGGCGAACGGCCAGTGAAACCGGGAATGGAACACCACCGTCGCGAGCACCGAGGTGCAAACGAACGTGCCCGTCACCGCGATGCCATACGCGGCGGCGAGATTGTCCGATGTCCTGAACACCACCACCAGCACCAGCACGCCGATCAACAGCGCAATGTTGACCTGTGGCACATAGATCTGCCCTTCCTCGGTGGTCGAGGTATGCACCAGCGTCAGCCGCGGCAGAAAGCCAAGCTGCATGCACTGCCGGGCCACCGAATACGCCCCCGAGATCATCGACTGGCTGGCGATCACCGTCGCCGCGGTGGCCAGCAAGACCAGCGGCAGCCGGCTCCATTCAGGCGCCATCAGGAAGAACGGATTGGCCACCGCCGAGGGGTCGCGCAAAATCAGGGCGCCCTGGCCAAAATAATTCAGCGCCAGCGCGGGCAGAACCAGGAACAGCCATGTGACGCCAATGGGTTTGCGGCCGAAATGGCCCATGTCGGCGTACAATGCCTCAGCGCCGGTCACGCACAGCACGACGGCGCCCAGTACGACGAAGGCAAGCCCCTTGTGGGCGATGCAAAAAGAAACCGCGTACCAGGGTGAGACCGCCAGCAGCACGTCCGGCCGCCAGATGATCTGCAGCACACCCAGTACCGCCAGGGTGACGAACCACACGGCCATCACCGGCCCAAAGACCCGGCCGATGACGTGGGTGCCCCGGTATTGCACCGCGAACAAACCGGCGATCACGCCCCCGCTGAGCGGCAGCACATACTCCTTCAGGGAAGGCGCGGCGATCTGCAATCCCTCCAGCGCCGACAGCACCGAGATCGCCGGTGTGATGATGCCGTCGCTGAAGAACAGGCAGGCGCCCACGATGCCCACCAGGCTCAGCGCCTCACGCGCCCGCTGGTTCGTCACGTCCCGCACCGACAGAGCCATCAGCGCGAGAATGCCGCCCTCGCCATGGTTGTCGGCGCGCATGATCAGCATCACGTATTTGATGGTGACGATGATGATGAGCGACCAGAAGAACAAAGACAGGATGCCGAGGATCTCGGTCGGGCTGATCGGCACGCCCGTGAACACCTGCAAACTCGCCTTCAGCGCGTAGAGCGGGCTCGTGCCGATGTCGCCATAGACGACGCCCAGTACGGCGAGCCATCGCCCGGCCATGCCAAGGGTGCGCGGCGCCGGCGCCCCGGTCTCCGGCTGGCTCACGTCCGGCCTCGTGAGATGGCCCGGACTTCCTGAGTAATCATGTCACAACCAACCTTGCCGGCCGCACGCCCGGAATGGGCGGCGGGTGGTTACGCCACACCCACCTGGCCGTCAAATCGCACCGGGCGGGGACATGCCAGAGGGGGACATGCCAGAGGGGGACATGCCGGGCGGTGAGCAGAACGCCGGCGCCGAAGGCGATGAAGCCGGGGTGGCGTACGGCAGCAGGCCGCCATGGGCCATGGTGAACACCGGCCCCATCACCAGCACGGCGGCGGCGAACACCATCATCGCGCGATGGCCGATGAAATGGGCACCGTCGATGAAGGCGATCACGGTCCTCGGGTTGTTCATGGCGGTTGTTCTCCCCCGGCGAGAAGGCAGCGTAGAGGGAGGTGCCGTGCTGGGCCAGCGGGCGGGATCACCAGCGGGCGGGATCACCACGGCAGGGCAATCGCCTCAAGGAAAAAAAGCCTGGGCTTTGCCCCGCGCCTGCCCTTGGCACGCTCCACGGGCCGGGCCCCGGTACCCCTCCATGAAGAATAATGGATGTGGGTTCCAAGGTATGACGCCCGCCCCGTGGCGCGTTCAGGCACGACGCGGAGATCCAGGAGGCAGCGCCCCCAAGGAGCCATGGGGCGGGTTCAGGGCAAAGCCCTGACGGCTTTCTTCCAGGCGATTGCCCTGGTTCCCCGCATCAGGGCGGTTGACGGCACCGGCGTTGTGGGGGTATTCCCCGCGCCTCTCGACGGATGGCGGCGTAGCTCAGCGGTAGAGCAGGAGAATCATAATCTCTT